>JADFNR010000029.1 GCA_022563275.1 Chloroflexota bacterium
GGACACCCGCGTGCTGAACAAGTTCGACTACCTGGCCATCACCGAAGTGGCCGCCTTGTTTTGCGGGATCTTTTTGTGCATGCAAGTGCCGGTCGAGATTCTCACCCTCCAAGGCTCCGCCATGGGCATCGATTCGGGAGTCAAGTTCTTCTGGGCCACCGGAATCCTATCCAGCTTCCTCGATAATGCGCCGACCTACGTGGTCTTTTTCGAGACCGCCCGCGTGCTGCCGGCGGGTGCCGACGTCGTTACCCTGGCAAGCGGTGGGGTCATCAGTGCAGAGTATCTGGTGGCCATCAGCTTGGGCGCGGTGCTGATGGGCGCCAACACCTACATCGGCAACGGCCCGAACTTCATGGTCAAGAGCATCGCCGAGCAGTCCGGCATCAAGATGCCCTCCTTCTTCGGCTACATGGTGTACAGCACCTGCGTCCTCATTCCCATCTTTGTCATCGTGAGCTTCCTGCTGTAGAATTCTCGTAACGCAACACGTACGACAAGGAGCCGCAGGCTTCAGCCTGCGCGATCGCTCGGGTGGCATGGGCAAGTACTCTTGCCCGTGTGAATGAGATTGGGCTTCACCAGGGCAGAGTATTCTTGCCTGCGCAGATGAGAATGGGCTTCACCACGGGCAAGAGTACTTGCCCATGCCACGCAACCACTACCGCACACGGAAGGCTTGCGTGCTGTACGCGAACCAAATCGCCGGACTCATGGACAAGATCTTCAAACTCAAAGACGGTCGAACTTGCACCATTCGCGAGTGCGTCGAGGCGCACGCCGAGGCCGCGCTGAAGCTCTTTCGCATCGCCGCCGCCGAGTCGGACAACCTCGCCCGATTGCCCGACGAAATCAAACTGACCCCCGAGGAAGAGCGCGAGTACATCCGCACCCATCGCGAAAGCCGCAACTCAATAATGGTGCTCGTCGAGGTGGATGGCAGCGCCGTGGCGCTCGCCGGCGTGGAGGGCCTGAAGCTCAAGAAGTTCGCACACCACGGCGAGCTGGGCATGTCGGTGCTGCGCGAATGCTGGCGACTCGGCATCGGGCGGGCGATCCTCGACTACCTCGAAGCCTGGGCCCGGCAAGCGGGCCTGCGTAAGCTCTGCCTGCGCGTTTATGACTTCAACGAGCCGGCCTACCGCCTGTACTCCTGCGCTGGGTTTGCTGAGGAAGGCCGACTCAAAGCCGACGTCCTCCGCGCCGACGGCACGTACGGCGACACCCTCTACATGGCCAAGCATTTCGTCTGACCCGTTGTGTCATTCGCCACTCAAGCAGCAACAAAGTGCTGGGGGGAGCAGTCTGCCCAGTTTCACCAACCGTTGCGACCGCTGCGATCACACCAGCCCGGCTTGAAGTCGTCGATAAATCGGTTGCGCGCCGCGATTGTCAACAAATTCGCCGTGGAAGTTTGCACACGACCGATCCGAATCGTACATACAAGTGGAAGCTGTCGTGTTCCCTTTCAGTATTCCCGGGCGTCCCCCGCAGGGCCGTCCGGGTTTTTTTTATGCTTTGCCGGCGAACGAATCGAAGCCGTGCCCCGTAAAGCAAATCATCGGCCCGGACCACATGCGCCGCTCCGGCCTGACCCCCGAGCGCCGCGCCGACTGCGAAGGACAAACTGCCCTCAAGAGCTTCCTCGAAAAACGAAAACCGAGCTGGACGAACACGCCATAAGATGGACGCCGGGAGTTGTTTCGATCGATCGCGCAACACGGTAGGTTTGATCGCGGCGCGCGGGGTCAAAGGTCCCGGCCCTTGGCTCCGTGGAGCGATATCACGGGAACTGTGTCCTCCCCGCATTCCACCCACCACAAGGCAACACAGCACCGGCCGGCAGGCTGCTGAGCCCCGACACGCCGCCCATTCGAGGACCCTGTCACTGGCTACGGGCATGGTCCCCAAGCACCGAGCAGCATGGCCAGGTCCAAGGGACCGACGATGCAATCGCCACTGATATCGCTACCACAGGTGGTTCCGGCCGGGCACGGTGCGCAGGGCTCCGGGCACGCTCCCCACTCACCCAGCAGCAAAGCCAGATCCAAGGGATTGATCACACCGTCCCCGTCGAGGTCAGCCGCGCACTCACATTCGTCAGGAATTCCGTTCCCATTGCTATCGACATCACAGTCGATCGTTGCGTACTCCACAGTGACTGCGATGTAAGAAACTGGATAACAGTCTTCGGCATCAACACCGCTGTTGGGAATCATGTTAACGATTGCATCGCCGCCTCCAACCACGGCATTAAAGGTCTCTCCAGGCACGCCTATCTGGTCGGTGTCAGGTTCCGATGGACAAGAGTCTGCGCCCGAGACAAATACCAACCCCACAGGTACGCCGTTGATGTCTACTTCAATGAAGGATGAAGAATCTGCGCCAAGGTCTGCGAAAGCACGAAATGAAAGTAGGACATCACTGCGCGCTTCGGGTGCATTGGGGATCGCATAACTCTGGGGAAAGCGCCATCCAATCGGGAAGAGCAAGGAAGATTCCGCGATGAACTCGGTGACTACATCGCAGTCGTCAGGTATATCATTGCCGTTGCAGTCACCAATCGTTTCAGTTTCTACATCGCATTCATCGGGAATGATGTTCCTATTGCAGTCTTCGCTCGTGCTTGCCGCAGCATACTCAACTTTGAGCGAGATGAACGATCCAAGATCACACTGATCCGGGTCCATACCGGAGGTGCCGACCATGTGAAAGACGGCTTCACCCGAGGCAACCAGTTTATTGAAAGTGGCTGCCGGAACGATTAACTCGTCCATGTCAGGTTCTGTCGGACAATTGCTGGCTCCGGCATCAAAGACAGTGCCCATGAAAACACCGTTGATCAGCACGTCAATTCGATTTGTGGAGCCCTGCAAATCGGCGGAAGCGGAGAACGAGAGTTTGACATCGTCGATGGCCTGGGGCAAGCCATCGACGACTAGGATTTGAGGCGCGCCTGCACCGATTGGGGTCCGCTCGCCTGTCTCTATGATGACGGAGCCGACGTCGCATTCGTCAGGGATTGCGTTCTTGTTGCAATCTTCGCTTGTTCCCGCGGCGAGATCGCAATCGTCGGGGATGCCGGTGACGTTGCAGTCGGCCTGGCAGTCATCCGGGATTGAGTCTTCATTACAGTCGTTTCCGCCGAGTTCACACTCATCAGGCACCAAGTTGCCGTTGCAGTCGAGGGCGTTGTTTTCGGTTACTTCGCACGCATCGGGAAGGGAGTTGCCATTGCAGTCTCCGTAATACCCAGATTCGTCGAACCCCATGTCCACTCTGCAATGCTGGATCCGAGGGTCGCCGTCGATATCCTGCAGATCTTCATATAATTCAGGATTCGGACTACCTGCATCATTGCATGGCGAAGCCTCAAGAAGATGGTAATTTCCGGACAATGGGTCGACGAACATCGGATCAGTGTCCAGGTTGCCGTGACCAGGCCAGCCGTTTTGGATATTCGAGTAATCTGCGAAGATTGTGCCAGCGCCCTGAGACGCCAGACTGGAAGGCAAGTTGTCCCAGACGATGCAGCTGTCCACGATGATACTGCTGAAGTGAGAGGCATAGACTGCTGCTCCATCAACGTTCTCATTCCCGACGATCGTAGAACTCCGCAAGAAAGTCATCGTATCGTTGCCAGCCGCGACAATTGCGGCACTGCCGCCGGTCGAGTTATTCAGGAAGCCACAATTGATGATCTCGGTCTGGGAAGAACTGCCGGTTGAGAGCGCGCCCGCCCCATCGGCTGAGCTATTTGCCTCAAACAGCGTGTTGGCTATGTAGAGAACGACTTCCGACCCGGCGAGCGCACCAGAAACTTCTGCGCTGTTTTCGCGAAAGACGCAGCCCACGATACTTGAATTCGTTACCTCTCGAACATTCAATGCACCACCCGTCGTACCAGCGGAGTTATTCTCCAGAACCGTGTCGGTCAGGCGTGGGTAGGGTTCGGCCGGAGGCACATCGCTTCGGCCCAGGGCTTCGCGCACCGACTTAAGGAATTCTGCTTTGGGAGTGCCCAGCATTTCTCCGGACTCAGGAGTCGTCACGGGACAACCCCTTGTCCCAAAGCTCGTGGAAGGTCTGCTTGGGCAGGGTGGGCAGGTCTCTGGAGCGGGTCCACTTGGACAGCGGCGGAAGCGGCGCATTCCTGATCCATCTCCCGTCCTTGGTCAGAGGCGAGAAGAAAGGCACGAAGCGCTCCAGTTTTTGGAGTAACCTTCCGGACCTAACTGCCAGGCGCAGCAGCCGGGGGCGGCTCATCAGCCCGGCGTAGAGCCGTGCGATGATCCGCTCGATCTCCGGCGCCGACCGCTGGCTTTTGTCGGGGCTCTCGGCCGTCTTATGTCTTAGGTCCAGGAGCATCCTGGGTATGTCTATCTTGATGGGACAGGCTTCCCGGCAGGCCCCGCATAGGGTGGATGCTTGGGGCAGCTCTTTGGCCTGGGGCAGCCCGATCAGCATGGGCGAGACCACTGCGCCGATAGGGCCGGGATACACCCAGCCGTAGGCATGGCCGCCCACCCGCTGGTAGACCGGGCAGATGTTCAAACAGGCCCCGCAGCGGATGCAGTACAGGGCCTCCCGCAGCGCCGGGTCGGCCAACATTCGAGAGCGGCCGTTGTCCACCAGGACCAGGTGAAATTCCTCGGGGCCGTCCTCGTCGTCAGCACGGCGGGGGCCGGTGATCATGCTCACATAGCTGGTGATGCGCTGCCCGGTGGCGGAGCGGGGCAGCAGCCGGAGGAACACGGACAGGTCTTGCATGGACGGGATGACCTTCTCCATGCCGGTGATGCCGATGTGTATCCGGGGGGCCGAGGTGCAGAGACGGCCGTTGCCCTCGTTGGTGATGATCACCAGTGTGCCGGTCTCGGCCACCACGAAATTGGCCCCGCTGATGCCCAGGTCGGCCTCCATGAACTTGTCCCGCAGCACCGTCCGGGCCGTTGCGGCCATGTGGTAGATGTCCTCGTCGTAGGGGATCCCCAGCTTCTCGGTGAAAAGTTCGGCCACGTCCTCTTTTGACTTGTGCAGCGCCGGGGCCACCAGGTGGGAGGGCGTCTCCTCGGCCAGTTGGATGATGTACTCGCCCAGGTCCGTTTCCCAGACCTCGACGCCGATGGCTTCCAATACGGGGTTCAGGCCCAGTTCCTCGGACACCATGCTCTTGCTCTTGACGGCGACCTTGACGTTCCGGGTGCGGGCGATATGGGCGACTATCTCGTTGGCCTGGCTGGCGTCATTGGCGAAGTGAAGGTGTCCCCCGGCGGCGGTGACTGTGGTGTGGAGCAGGTCCAGGTAATAGTCCAGATGTTCGATGGTGTGGACCTTGATGTCACGCGCCTGCTGCCGCCACTGCTCCCATACCTGGGGGCTAACTTCCTCGATGGCGGCGCGGCGGGCGACGTCGAACCCGGAGCCCACGCGGTCCAGGGCCCGTTGCAGCTTGGGGTCCAGCATGGCCTTTACCGACGCGGCGGAGAAATCTTGTGTCTTTATCTCGGGCAACGGGTTAGTCCTTATTTTCAGTCGGATTCGGCATCGAGTATCTGGGCCAGGTGCCGGACCTTAACCTCCGACCCCTGACGGTTCAACGCCCCGCCGATGTTCATCAGGCAGCTCATATCACAGGACACCAGCGTTTCGGCGCCGCTGGCCCGCACGTTGGCGATCTTGTCGGCCACCATTCCTTCCGATATGTGGGGGAATTTCACGGAGAAGGCGCCCCCGAAACCGCAGCAGACCTCCGCGCCCTCCAATTCCTTCTCCTCCAGTCCCGGGACCGAGCGGAGCAACGTTTTTGGTTCCTCTCGAACTTCCAACTCGCGGAGTTGGTGGCAACTGGGGTGATAGACAGCGGTCCCTTGATGGCTGGCCCCGCATAGCGAGGCGTCCTCAACTCCCAGGACCTTCACCAGGAATTCAGAAAATTCGAAGGTCTTGGCGGCCAGGGCCTTGGCCTCCGCCAGCAATTGCGGGTCTTCGGCGAACAACTCCAGGTAGAAGACGCGCAGCGTGGCGGCGCAAGAGCCCGACGGAACAACGACGTACTCGCTGTCACGGAACTGTTCCAAGACCCGTTTGGCCAGCTTGCCGGCTTCACGGTTGAACCCGGTGTTATAGACGGGCTGGCCGCAGCAGGTCTGGCCCTTGGGGAAGCCCACGGTGACTCCTAGCCGGCGCAGGACCCTGACCACGCTGACACCAACCTCAGGATAAAGCTGGTCGATGATGCAGGTGACGAACAGGTCGGCGGTGATGTTGGCTTTCTCGGTCAAGAGGACTCACTTCCGTAACTAGCTTCGGGAAGCGTACCAGAGGCGTGAGCGGCTAGCAACTTTGGCGTTGTAAACGCCCTTGCGTTACCCGGCGAGGTTGGTCTTAAGTGTAAAATGCAACTAAGACGCCCCTGAGTTGTTTCCTGAGGATTGAGATGTACACGCCCAAGCATTACGCGGTTGACGATAGACCCAAGATGTTCGAATTCATGAAGAGCAACAACTTCGGCATCTTGTTCTCCCATACCGGTTCCGAGCCCATGGCCAGCCATCTGCCCTTCATGCTAAATGAGAATGACGGGGAGCAAGGAACCATCTTGGGCCATATGGCCAAGGCCAACCGCCAATGGCGGCACGCCGACGGCCAGCAGGTGCTGGTGGTCTTTCACGGCCCCCATACCTACGTTTCCCCAACCTGGTACCAAGAAGAAGATACGGTGCCCACCTGGAACTACGTCGCGGTCCATGCCACCGGCGTCTTCAAAGCGGTGAAAGACCGGGCTCGATTGGAAGAGAGCGTCGGGCGGCTCACGGAGCAACACGAGGCATCCCAGCCCCAGCCGTGGCAGCCGGACTTCAGCACCACTTACTCAGAGCAGATGCTCAAGCGCATCGTCGCCTTCGAGATAGAGATAACGTCGTTACAGGGCAAGTGGAAGCTGAACCAGAACCACCCAGAACACCGTCGCCGGCGGGTGTCGGAGAAACTGAAAACCCTGGGCGGCGACGCCAATCTTCAGATCGCCGGGCTCATGGACGAAGATATGGCCGGGTAGCAAAGGCGCGGGGGCATCCACACTGAACCGGGATGCCCCTACTTCGTTTAAAAATGTGTTTTGCAGTTACCCTGACAACACCACATCCAAGATCGCCACTTGTCCCCTGGCCACCGCGGCCAGGCCGTCTTTGATGGCTCCGGCCAGCCGTTTGGGGTCTTCCACCTTCTCTCCGTGACCGCCGAAGGGGGATGCCAGTTCCTGGTAGTCGGGGCCGGGGATGTCCACGCCGTGGAAGATGCCGGACTTGGCGGCGTCGCCGTCGGGGTAGAAGGACAGGTGCAGCCGTTTCATGGCCGCGTAGCTGGAGTTGTTGAACACCACGATCATGATGGGCAGGCTGCTCTCTCTGGCCACGCCCAGGGCCTGGGTGATGGGGTTGTAGAGCAGCGAGCCGTCGCCCATGAGGGCCACCACCGGGCGGTCGGGAGCGGCCAGTTTCGCGCCTAGAGCCGTTCCGAGCCCCTGTCCCAGTCCGCCGGTGGGACGCAGGTAACTCTGGGGGTTGTCCCAGTGGATCCGCCGCAGTATCTGGGGCCGGTGAACGATGGTTTCGTCGATATAGATAGTATCGGAGGGCAGGGCCTCGTTCAACGCGTTGCAGAGCACACCGGGGTCGATGGGACTGGCGTTGGCGGCCGCGTCATTGATGGCCTGGTACTTCTCCCACACCCCGCCGTTTCCGGCGTAACCGTTGGCCTTGCCGCCCTTTGCCTTGATGGCGTCGGCCAAAAGTTGCAGGGTGAGCGGCAGATCGCCCTCCAGATAGTGGTCGGCGCCCAAATCCTGGTACACCATGAACTCTTTGATGGGGTTCTCGTCAATGATCACCACAGTGCCATTGGCCGGGCGGGCGCTGCCCGGATACCAGGGGGCGCGGGTGCCCGCCACCAGGAATAGGTCGAACTCGCCGTACCTGGGCTTCAGGTCGTAGCCGTTGTGCAGAGGGTGACTCTTGGGGAAATTGGCGTAGCCGGGGCCCTCCGACTCAAAGACCGGGATGGACATGGTCTCGGCCAGGGCCACCAGCGCGTTGAATCCCTCGGCGCTCCGTCCTGAGGAATCGGCCAGAATCACCGGGTGCTTGCTCTCGATCACCAGGTCGGCGATTCGTTCGATGTCCGAGGATTCTGGGCGGGTCTTGGGAGCCGGGGGTTTGTTCTTCAGTCCGGCGGGCGGCGTCCATTCTTCCAGCATGGTTTCCATTGGAACGTTCAAGAAGGTCGGGCCCTTGGGGGTGCGCTGGGCCATCTCACCGGCGCGGCTGAAGGTCTCGTAAAGAACCTCGGCGCTGGTCACGCGGCTGCTCCACTTGGTGATGGATTCCACCAGCCGGTTTGGTCCGCCTACTATGCTCAGGTTGCGCAGCCACTGGGGGCCGGGGTCGAATCCTTCAGCCTCTCCGTAGGTGCCAGTCTCGCCCGAAGCCACCAGCATGGGAATCTCGCCCTGGAACGCGCCGTGGATGCCCATGGAACCCTGGAGCACGCCCACGCCGGCGTGGAGCAACACCGCCTGCATCCGTCCGGTCATCCGCGTGTAACCCTGGGCCATGGCCACCGCCAGGGTCTCGTGCCAGCAGTTGATGTACTTGGGGCCGGGCTCCTCGTTGATGGCCTGTCTCGCCAATGCCTCCCACACCGCGGGCCACTCGGAACCGGGCGAGGATATGATGTAGTCCACGTCGAGCTTGCGGAGGGCTTCGAGGATGGCGTCGCCGCCGTCTTTACGCTGGGGCATAGGAGGGTCCTCCCAAATATTTAGTATCAAGGCGACCGGTTGGGGTACCGGGGAATTTCCGCCCATTATACATACTATGAGGAACCTTGACTCCAGTGACTCCCGAATATATCCTCAGCCGCGCGGGATACCCTCAAACCCAGACCGCACGCCTAAAAAAAATGGAGGAGCCATGGCCCAGGAAACGCCCCCCAGCGTCCCCGATGGATTTATCGATGTCCACGCCCACATCGCGCCGGTGAGTTTCTTGAAAGAGGCTCAGAAGTCGGCCAAAATCTTTGGCGTGGAAGTCGAAGAGACCGACTCCGGCCACGCTCTGACCTTTCCCGGTCTTCCGACCCTTCGTGCGGCCGGCGGCAGTCTGTGCGAGACCGAGACCCGGTCTGAATGGATGCGGGAGCACGGAGTGGGCTCCCAGTATCTGGCCGCCTGGCTGGATATTCAGGGATACACATTGCCCGCCGAGAAAGAGGCCGACTGGGTGCGGCTGTTGAATGAACACATGGTGCGGACGGCCAAGGACAGCGGCACGGCCTTCCGGACCATCGCCGCGGTGCCCATGCGGGACGGCGAACGGGCGGCCCGGGAGTTGGAATACGCCGTGAAGACGCTGGGGATGTTGGGGGTCATGCTGCCCAGCGACCCAGCCGATATCGACGTGGCCGACCCCAGCCTGGAGCCGCTGTGGGCCGCGGCGGAGGAATTGGACGTGCCGGTGATGCTCCACGGGGCGTCCCACAGCAAATGGCCGCTGGTTGGACCCAGTTACATGGCTTTCAGCATGGGGCGGACCCTGGACACCACCATCTTGGCCGCCAAGCTGATCCACTCCGGGCTGATGGACCGGCATCCCAAGTTGAAGTTGATGCTGTGCCACGGCGGCGGGTCCCTGCCCTACCTCATCGGCCGGTTGGACATGGCCTACCGCAGGGGCATGGAGAAAGTGGCGGAATTGGAGCGGGGCGGGCCGGAAGCGTACATGTCCATGCTCTACTACGACACCGTCACGGTTAATCCCCGCTCCCTGCGGTTGCTGCTGGACCTGGCCGGACCGGAACACGTGCTGTTGGGGTCGGACTGGGTCTGGGCGGCCATGAGCGGCGGCCTGATGGACGCCGTGGGCCACGTAGACCTTGACCAGGCGGACCAGGACCGCATCTGCCGCCAGAACGCGCTGGACCTCTTTAAAGCGTGATCGGGAACGGCTAACCCGTCGTTCCAGCATGCACCGGAAAGACCACGTGTCGTAGGGGCGGGTTTCCAACCCGCCAGGACATTGATAACCCACGTTTGTGTCCGCTTATCAGCCCGTGTATCCCGCTCACCATGAGCGGTCGCGTGGCGGACCGGAATCCATTAGATCGGCGGCGGCCCGGTTATGCCAATATTCCCCGCGCTGATATGCTTAATGGACGACCGTCCGCGCGGTCAGTTTTTGGGCAGGGCATTCGGGGAACCATGAAACTAGACACCGCAGAAGACATCCTGCAAGAAGTCAGAGAGATTTCGGAGTTCGAGGGCAGGGACCTGCGCCAATGGCTATACCGCGAGATATTGTTAAACGCCCTGAAAACTAAAAGGGACGACTTGGACATCTTGGACCTGAAGGTGATCAACCGGACTGTGGACGAGATCCGGTACGCCGCCCGAGTGTTCAAGCCGTACCGGGGTATCCGCAAGGTGTCCATCTTCGGCTCGGCTCGGATCTCTGAAGACGAACCCCATTACGAACTGGCCTCCCGGTTCGGCCGCCTGATGGCCGAGCAGGGTTTCATGGCGATCACGGGCGCTGCATCTGGAATCATGAAGGCCGGGATCGACGGGGCCGGGGCGGAGAACAGTTTTGGGGTCAATATCCTTCTCCCCTCCGAAAGTCTCAGCACCGTTATGCAGGATGACCCCAAGTCGATCTCGTTCCGATACTTCTTCACCCGGAAGTTGTTCTTCGTCATGGAGGCTGATGCCTGTGTGCTTTTCCCAGGTGGGTTCGGTACTCAGGATGAGGGGTTTGAGGTATTAACGTTACTGCAAACAGGGAAGGCGCAACCGATGCCGTTGCTGCTCATGGAAGTTCCGGGCGACAACTATTGGGAGATCTGGGACCGGTTCATCAGAGAGCAGCTATTGGCTCGAGGTTACATATCCCCGGAAGACTTATTCCTATATAAAATAGCCCATTCCGCCGAAGAGGCGGTGGCCTGGATAATGTCTTACTATTCCACCTACCACTCCGTCCGTCAGGTCCGTGGCCGGCTTGTGATCAGACTGGAAAAGGACCTGTCGATGGAACAGATGGCCCAGTTGAACCATTCATTCGCTGACCTTGTGAAATCCGGCGAAATCGAGAAGGCAGTTGCGCTGCCCCAGGAAAAGGACGAACCCAAATTGCTGTCCAAGCCGAGGATCTCCTTCCGCTACAACAAGCGGAGCCCCGGGCGGCTCAACCAGATGATCTTGGCGATCAACCAGATGGGAAGCACGGTTCAGGCGGATGAATAATCCTGGCTGGCCCCTCTTTTTGCCGGTGTTGTGAAGGTCAGGCTTTGACCCATTGGCACTCAGGCTGGTGGCCATGGTCTCCGCCGTCGGAGCAGGTGCAGGGGATTTCATCCCGTTTCCCGAAGCCGTGGCGCTCCAAAGAGGAATTAAACCCGAAGTAGAATCCGTCGCCGTCGTCGATGGAGTCGAACCCGGCCTGGAAGGCTTCTCTCAGTTGTTCGTAGCTGGGTTGCCCGTAGCCCGGTTGTGTGGAGATGGATTTCGCCATCAGTCCAGCACTTTCACGATGTCCGGGGCGAAGAACATGTCTTCGGTCCCCACCAGGGACGGGTCATCGGGACAGGTCAGGTATTTGGCGAAAACCCAGACGCCGTCTTTGGGGTTCTCCACCACCTCCACCGTTGCTCCAGCGATGGTGGCGATCTTGACCCCCTCTTCCAAGAGCATCAGGTTGATCACCTCAGCCATCTCAATACCTCCATCCGGGGCGTTGCCCGATGCGCGGTGCGGACCGCTGTCGATTTAGATTGCTCATAATAATCATGGGCCTGCCGGAATTGGTTTGGCGGAATCAGAAGAAGAAGGTAAGGTTCTTGGCCAGCAACACGTTCTGGTCCAAGATGATCTTTCGATCGGCGATCTTCCAGGCCCCGTTCACCTTTCTGAGTGTGTCTTCCCGCTTGCCGATCAGGAAGTCGGTTTCGGTCTGGACCCGGTTGCGGTAGACCAGGAACCGGCACTTCACCGAAACCTCGGTGGGGTCGGAGGCCGACGGAACGGCGTTCAGAATCTGCACGTTGGTGACGAAATGGCAGATGCGGGAGAGGGGTTCCTCCGCCCAATGCACACCGGTGCGGATCTGCCTCACCCGCCGGTCCAGAGTTTCCTTGCCCTCGTCGAACCAGTTGATGTCCTGGCCGGCGCGGGTGAACTCGCGTTCCATCTCGCTGGACTTTACGTTGCGGCGCATGGGCATCCAATAGCGGATGTCGTCGGTGAGCAGGTCCAGCCAGTCCTCGAAGTTCCGTTCGTCCAGCAACTCGGCTTCCTGGTATAGGAACTCTTCGATCTCGTTCTTGAGCAGCAGATGGGCGATGCTTGACTCGGTTGTTGTCATATCGCTGGGGCCTCCGTGATGGGCTCGGGGGTTTGTGGTTCGCCCCGGGCATTTTGACTTGGTTTGAGGGGTTGCCCCCATCTCCGACTATGTCGAGAGTCCCGACTCCGTCGGACCTAACCTTCCCCCGCAACGGGGGAAGGGATTATTAGCCTTAACCAGAAGCATCTTTGCTAGAACCGCTCATCCTGAACTCCGACCGTAGGTCGAGAGTCTCCCCGATGCATCGGGGGACCTGTCGGAGGACCGCTAAAGTCATGAAACTCTAGTGTCCCTTGCCGTTGCCGTTGCGCCAGGTGGCCAGCGTGTCCCAGTCGGGGGCGTTCATGAATTCGGACCACCGCTGGTAGAAGCCGCGTTGGTTATGCTCGGTCGCCTTGGCATCGGTCACGTTCCTGATCTGGCCCGGCATGTCCAGGCCGTCGGTGTCCACCGGCTGGGGGTCGAAGCCCATGCCCATCTGATAGTTGTATGGGTGGCGCCGGGCGATCACCCCCCGGCTGGCGTTATGGGCGTAATTCCAGTTCTCCATGTCGTCCTGCTCGGTGAGACCGCCGGGGCCGGAGTAGCTGATGTAATAAAGGCGGAGGAATTCCTTGACCTCCGGCGGGGCCTTCTTATCGACCAGGAACCAGCGCCAGGCCTCGTGACTGTCGGGGCTGCGGGGGTGCCAGGCGGCGATGGTCCGGGGCTGGCGCGGGAGGTATGACATGTTGGGGAACACGGTGCTGGGTCCGGGGACCAGGCGGGCCCATTGTCCGTAGTTCTTGCGGCGCTCGGCCTCGCAGTGAGCGAAATACTCAGCGACGATCTTGGAGTGTTGGTAGCCGGGTATCACCTTGTCGTCTGGCCGTAGGAAGGTGATGGTCCCGTGGCCTCGTTCCGGGAAGGAGATATCCAAGGCAGTGGCCCCCTCCCGCTCCTGATTATCGCGACGTCCGCTGCCGCTGGGGCCCACGCCGACCATGTCCACGGAGCGGTGGCTGATGTTGTGGTAGCGGTCGCCGATGAAGTTCTCGGCGGGGAACTTCCAGTTACAGGGAATGACCCACTTTTCAACACCGCCGAAGACCTCGGTCTCGCCGCCGGCCCCGTCCCAGGTGTCAAGCAGGAAATCCAGGTAGGTCTGGAACCCGCCGATATACTCCAGGAAGGACGGTGCGGACTTGTCCCAGGTGGCCCAGATGGCGCCCTTGTAGTTGCACATCTGGGCTACCTCAGGCAGCCCCCATTTGGATTTGTCCAGCTTCTCTTTATAGGCGTCCTTGAAGTAGGGAACGCCCACCAGCTTGCCGTCGGTGGCGTAACTCCAGCCGTGGTACGGGCAACTGAATACCGGCGTGTTGCCTTCGTCGTAGCGGCAGACCTTCATGCCCCGGTGGGCGCAGGAGTTGAGGAAAACGTGAATCTCACTCTGGCGGTCGCGGCAGAGGATCACCGATTCCTCCCCCATGGAAGACACGAAGAAGTCTCCGGGCTTGCTGATCTGACTTTCGTGTCCGATGAACAGCCAAGCCCTGGCGAATAATTGCTCCTGCTCTTGAGCGTAGATCTCGGGGTTGACGAAGACTTCCCGGCTGATGGTGCCGGCGTCGAGATCGACCATGGTATTGGCTTGGCCGTTCTTCTGACCGTTCTTGCTGGTTGCCTTGCGGGCGGTTGCCATGCTGGTTCGCCTCCTTCCTATGGGAGAAGCCTGGGTTATATTCGATTATTTCTTCGACTTGGAGCGGACGTCCGCGCCAGCCATCTGTTCCAAGATTCGCGCGACGACGGGGAACCCGTCTTGACCCCAACCCTGGGCTTGGGCGCGCTGGAGCACGTCGTCCACGATGTCGCCGATGCGGGATGGGGCCTGCACATCGCGGGCGAGTTGACAGGCCAGGTGCAGGTCCTTGGCCACGATGTCCAGTGTCCCGTTGGAGGCGAAGGTGCCGTCGAGGAGCACGCCGGCGTAGCGGTCCATGACGCCGCTGGCCGAGGCGCTGATTGGGATCAGCTTGGCCAGGACATCCATGTCCAGACCGGCCTTGGCGCCGATGAGCATTCCTTCGACCCCGGCCACGAAGTTGGAGTATCCCAGGTATTGGGTAACCAACTTGGCCGTGCAGCCCGAGGCGGTCCCACCCACGTAGATGACATCTTTTCCCATGGTCTCCAGGACCGGGCGGTATTTCTCGAAAACGGCTGGGTCGCCGCCGACCATCATGGTCATGTTTGGGATACGGCCGCTGACCGGACAGTCCAGCATCTCGATGCCGTGCTGTTTGCAGATGCCGGCCAATTTATGGATCACCGTGGGGGAGTTGGTGGTGGTGTCTATCCAGGCGCCCCCGCTTCGTAGCCCGGCCAGGATGCCGGTCTCCGGGTCGGTGAGCACCTGCTGGGCTTCCACCGGGCCGGGCAGCGAGGTGAACACCGCCTCGCTGGCCTCGGAGAGTTCCCGGGGGCTGTCGGCCCAGTTGGCCCCCATCTCGCACAGGTTGGTGGCCGAATCGCGGCGCACGTCATAAACCGTGACCGCGTGCCCCGCCTCAATGAGGGCCTTGACCATGGGATTGCCCATGGTCCCGGTGCCGATATAACCGAGTTTCATTTAGCCGTTCTCCAGGTAAACGATCTACGGGGCTTTCTGGTGTTTCGGTGGACCGCCGGACTATTTGACGGCTACTGGGGCTGGCGCACGATGGCCCCAGATGCTGCCCTTCTCGTGACGCTGCACCTGCCAGGTGGCGTCGTCCACGGTGCGGGCGCCCCAGCCGAACTCGACGTCGAAGCCCGAAGGCGTCTTCATGTAGAACGACGTCATGTGGTCGTTGGTATGCCGGCCCAGGCCACGGGTCAAGGGCATCTCCCGGTCCAGCACCATGTCGTAGGTGGTGCCCACGTCGTTCATGGACTGGGCCTGGAGCATGAAGTGGTTCAGCTTCTTGGGCGCCTTGGCTTCGATCAATGCCAAGGAGTGGTGGCGGGGGTTGCAGTGGAAGAAGACCAGGTTGCGGATGAAGTCGCTGATCTTCATGCCCAGCACGTCACGGTAGAATTTCACGGTCCGGTCCAGGTCTTCAACGTGGAGGACCACATGGCCCAGGCCCTGTTCACTGGTTACGAAACCGATGGCGCGAGGAGAATTGAAGGGGCGGTCAAAGCTGATGGGCGGGCCGTAGAAGATCTCCGTGGGAGTGCCTTCGGGGTCGTCGAATTTAATCATGCCCTCGACCCGGCGGGACTTGTTGTCGTCGTCCGTGCCCTCAGTGACCTCGATGCCGGCCTGGCGCAGTTGCTCGGCCATCTCCTGAAGGGCCGGCTCGTCGGTCACCTGCCAGCCGACAAATTCGATATCGTCCTTACCCGTGGGCTGGATGATGAAGCGGTGGCTGTACTCGTCCATCCGCAGCGATAGATTGCCATCGGAATCTATGCCGTTGCTTTGCAGTCCCAAGACGTCGGTGGCGAAGTGCTCCCACTCCTCCACGTTGCTCACTCCCAGTCCCACGTATCCAAGTTGCGTTACGCTGGCCATATCTTTCTCTCCAATATTTGGATGATTTAGCGCTGCCATGCCGGTGTATCGAGGTCGATTATCTTCTTTTACCGTGTCCGTTCCCATTAGACCGGGCATTGCCCGTGGGAGCCAGGTCGTCCCAGCTTTTCGCGTCCATCATGGCGGCCCAACGGCGGTAGAAGCCCCGCGCGTTCTCCTCGCAGATGCGTTCGGTGACCACGCCCGGCAGTCCGGTGTCCTCCCGGACCTGGCCGATGCCCATCTCGTAATTGTAGGGGGTCCGGCGCGCGATGACCCCTTTACTGGCGTTATGGGCGTAGTTCCAGTTCTCCATGTCGTCTTGTTCAGTCATGCCGCCGGGGCCGGAATAGCGGATGTAGTATTGCTGCAGGACCTGTTTAACCTCGTCCGGGGTGTCTTTGTCGATGAGGAACCACCGCCAGGCCTCGGTCATGTTGGGCCCCCGGGGGTGCCACATGGCGATGGAGCGGGGCTGGCGGGCCAGGTAGGACATGTTGGGGAAAACCGTGCCCACCATGCCGATGAGGTTGGGGCGGTCTCCCAGGCTGGCGCGCCTCTTGGCCTCCTGCTCCCGGAAGTACTCCTCCACCGCCGGGGAATCGGTGTAGGTGGCGGTCTGGGGCAGGTTTTCGGTCTGCATATCGACCACTGCGGCGTGGCCCAGGTCCGGGAAGGAGATGTTCAGGCGGCGGCCTGACCCAATCTCATCATTGTCCCGCCGTCCCCGTCCGCTGGGTCCGATGCCAACCATGTCCACCGAGCGGTGGCTGATGTTGTGGTAGCCGTCCCCGGCGAAGTTCTCGGCGGCGAACTTCCAGTTGCTGGGCATGGTCCATTTCTGGACCCCGCCCAGGATCACGGAACCGCCCTCGCTGCCGTCGCGTCCGTCCAGGGCCAGGTCCAAGAACATCTTCATCTCTCCAAGGTAGTCGAGGAAGGGCGGCGCTTTCTTGTCCCAGGTGGCCCAGATGCTCCCCTTATAGTTATACATCTGGGGCACTTTGATCAGGCCCCATTCGGACTTGTCCAGGGTCTCTTGGTAGGCGTCTTTAAAATAGGGAACGCCCACCAGTTTGCCGTCGTTGGCGTAGCTCCAGCCGTGATATGGGCAGGAGAAGACGGGAGTGTTGCCCTCGTCGTAACGGCAGACCTTCATCCCGCGGTGCCTGCAGGAGTTGAGGAAGATATTCACCTGGCCTTCGCGGTCGCGGCACAGGATCACCGATTCTTCACCCATGGACGAAACGAAGTAATCTCCCGGCTTGGTTATCTGGCTCTCATGGCCGACGAAGAGCCACGCCTGGGCGAATACCTGTTCCTGTTCCTGCCGGTAGATGTCTTCATTGACGAAGATCTCCCGGCTGATGGCACCGGCGTCCACATCGACCATCTTGCTGAATGCGGCGGATTTGGTTTTGGTGGCCATGAATTCCAGTCTCCATCAGCCAGTGTCTGGATAGGGGTATTTCACGGGAACCACGGAGTGCGATCAGCCCACAGAATTCGTTCCTGACAGTATACCGCAACCGCGGATTTAACGGCGATACGGCATGGGATACCTGCCGGCTTTTCAGCCGATAAAGATTGGGCAAATAAAAAGCCCCGGCCGCGAGGGCCGGGGCGGATGCGCGCGGGGTCGAGGCATGACCCGCTCGCTCGATGTGGATGCGCGGGGGTCGAGGCAATAACCGCCCGCTAGATGATGTTGTCGTCGTGGAGCCCCCCCAAGTCCGAGGAGGTGGTAACGAGCTTGGCGTCGTAGATACCGGGGTCGAGCAGGTCCATGTCGAACCCGTGTGCTGTGCTGCCGGTGCGGACCGACTTGGCGGCCACGTCCTCGTAGGGGTCGAAGCCAGGGCTCTCCCAGACCGAGGAGGTGCGGACCAACTTGGCGTCATAGATGCCGGGGTCAAGCAGGTCCATGTCGAACGCGCCGGTGGAACTGTTGGAGCGGACCGACTTGGCGGCTACGTCCTCATAGGGATCGAAGCCTGGGCTCTCCCAGACCGAGGAAGTGCGGACCAACTTGGCATCGTAGATGCCGGGGTCAAGCAGGTCCATGTCGAACGCGCCGGTGGAACTGTTGGAGCGGACCGACTTGGCGGCTACGTCCTCATAGGGGTCGAAGCCGGGGCTCTCCCAGACCGAGGAGGTGCGGACGAGCTTGGCGTCATAGATGCCGGGGTCAAGCAGGTCCATGTCGAATGCACCTGTGGAACTGTTGGAGCGGGCCAACTTGGCGTCGTAGAATCCCGGCTCGAGGAAGTCCATATCGATCACGTTCGCCGTCGTGGAGGTGGGTGTTAACACCGCCGATTCGACTTGGCCGACCGGCCTCGCCGGGTTATCCGCTGAAGCGCTGCCCGGGAGCATGGACGCCGCGGCGATCATGCCGCCGACAACCAGTCCGGCCAATAATTTGGTGTTGCTCTGGATGATGTTTTGGATGTTGGGTTGTGCCTTCATGATTGTTGCCTCAATTTTGCTGTTATTTCCGTTTGCCCCTTCGCCTGTCATCTGGATGTTCATCGCTGTTTTCATGGTTGCCTCACCTCGAAATTTGTTGTGATGCCATCGTAGTAGGGGGCAAACGGCGGCACATCGGGGAGATTCCTTATCTTTAAAAACGGAAAATTCCGGGGTGGACCGCGGGTATAGGGATAACTCCCTATGCCGGGTTGGGACTAGGCGTCAAAGACCCTGCTCGGCGCAGCTTTTACGGCATACAGAGGTCCACCGAAGGATTCGCAAAAGAACGCTTTGAGGGGAAACGGGACCAAAAATCCGTGGTTTTATTTCGGGGGTTTATTCCAAGAAAGAGAGTCAGCCGGTTGCGTCGTTATTCATCGGCCAGCACTGATTCTCCGGCATCTTCTGTCACCGGCTTTTAATGATGCAGTTGCATCAGCGTGTTTGATGCAGGCGCTTCTTTCTCACCGCTCACCACATACGGTAAGGTTCGACCAATCCCGGCGTGCGAGGGAGATTGACCATAAAGCTCGGACTATTCCATCCGTTCAGCAATTTCGGCAACGTTCACCAAGACCAGTTGTTCAACGAGGTGTTCGATGAAATCGGGTGCGGCGAGGAGTTGGGATTCGACTCGGCGTGGCTCCCCGAGCACCGATTCGCAATTTACGGGATGTTGATTTTGACACCGACTGGCATATCTAGTCCCAAACACATGGAGGTCCGCTGATGGCAAGATACCATTTGGCTAGCCGCAGAGTTCTTCTTTCCATACTTGGCGCCATTTTGTTGGTGATTGCCGTGGCCTGTGGTTCCTCTGCTACGGCGACCCCAAGGCCACCGCCAGTCGCAGCTCCGGGCACTACCGTGACCACCGGCGCGCCTACACCAGTCCCCGTTGCGACGACGGCTCCGGCGGGCAGGCCTAAGTTCGGCGGCAACATCCGCATGGCGGCTTACGCCGACACCAAGGACTGGGACCCCCTGGGTTCGTCCTCCCTTTCCAGCATCCAGGCCTACTCACAGCTGTACAACCAAGTCGTCCAGTTCGACACCGTGGATACCGGCAAGGTGGTGTGCGACCTGTGCCGCGACTGGCAGGTCAGCAACGGCGGCCAGACCTTCACCTTCAACCTCCGTCCCGATATTAAATGGCAAGATGGCCGAGACCTGACCGCCGAAGACGTGGCCTTTAGCATGGCGCGGTATATGGATCCCGAGGTGTCCATCGGCCGTTCCGGCCTATTCCGCAACTACACCAAGACGGTTGAGGAAAACGGCGTCCGTGCCTTGGACAAATTCACCGTGGAGTTCAACCTGTCCTTTGCCTCCGGCGCCTTCATGAAGTTCCTGGCCCTGGACTACGCGAAAGTCCTCCCCAAGCACCTGCTGGAGCAAGATATAGACCTGAACCTGGCGGAAAATATCATCGCCAACAGTTCGGGGTCCGGACCATTCATGCTGACCGAGTACCAGCGGGGCAACAGCTACTCCGTGATCAAGAACTCCAACTACTTCAAAGAGGGACGGCCCTTCTTCGAAAGCATCGACCACTTCATCATCGTCGATACCGGCACGCTGACCGCTCAGTTCAAGGGCGGCCAGTTGGAGATGATGAACGGCGGATTCTCCAACCTGGGCCCCATCGAGTACCTCCAGTTGGACGCGGACACCAAGGGCAGTTCCAATGGGCACATCACCGCCCACGAACTCCCCGGCACCTTCAACGTTCTCCTGATGGTCAACCTGAAGAAAGAGCCATTCGACGACATCCGGGTGCGCAAGGCCATCTACCTGGCCCTGGACCGGCAGCAGATCAACGACCTGCTGCAAGACAATACCGCCTCGGTTCCATGCCCCATGATGAACATGGGTTATAGCTTCGAAGAGTGCGCCACCTGGCCCGGTCTCCGGCCCAAGGACACCCCCGGCGGGCAGGCGGACATCGCGGAGGCCAAGCGGCTGATGACGGAGGCCGGCTACCCTGATGGGTTCAGCACCAGTTACGACGCCCGGCAGGTGGCTAACTACCCAGACGTCTGCACCGTGGTCAAGCAGCAATTGGCGAACGCCCTTGGCATAACCGGTGATATCCAAACCCACGAGAGCGCGGCCGGGTACGCCCTGTTCGGCACGGCGCGGGCGGCGGACGCAACAGGTGACTGGGAATTGGCCTGCCAAGGCGAAGGGATGACGGTATTGGACGCCGACGGCCTGCTGGGCGGCGTATACCTGAAGGGCGCAACCCGGAACTACACCGACTGGGAGACTCCCTTCATCCGCGAGAAATTTGAAGCCCAGAAGGTCGAACAGGACCCGGACCGGCGCCGGGAAATCCTGAAGGAGATCGAGGACTACCTGGTCTTCACGGACCTCGACGACCTGTCCAACGGATACGTGGAAAACCCGTCGACAACTCTGTACTGGGGTAAGTACTTCTGGTTGGTCCACGAGGACATCCGCGGTTTCAATGTCCCTCAAACGGTCCAGTACGGTTTCAAACACGAGGACCTATGGCTGGACCGATGAGTAGCTGGTAGACGCTGAACATCGAGTGTAACTCCAACGGCCTGCTCCAATGCCAAGCGCAGGCCGTTGGACATCCTCTACGTCGTTGGTGAAGGGAGCGGACCCGGTCCGAAACGGGCGGACAAGCATATCTTCGGCCAGGCATATCTTCGGCCGGGCATATCTTAATCAAAGACCCAGCCCAAGACATGAAAGGAAACTGGTACCGCTAGAAATGCAACAGTACGCCGTTAAAAGAATAGCCCTGTTCATACCCACCATCTTGCTGATCACCGTCATCGTCTTCGTGGTCATGCGCATCGTCCCGGGAGACCCGGCGCTGGCCATCCTCAGCGAAGGTGAGGCTCAGTTCACTCAGGCGGAGTTGGACAAGCTTCGCCAGGAGTTGGGCACGGACCAGCACATCGCTGTCCAGTATTTCAAGTGGATCGGGAATGTCTTGACCGGCGACTTCGGAAACTCCTTTTGGTTCAAGGCCCCCGTCATGGATGAGCTCAAGGACCGCATACCGGTGACTATCGAGCTGGCTGTCCTATCCATCGTCCTGGCCGTCCTCGTCGCTGTTCCCTTCGGCATCCTGTCCGCCATCAACCCCGACAGCCTCCTGGACTACGGTGCGCGCACCGTGACCCTGGTGGGGATCGCCATCCCCAACTTCCTGGTGGCGGTTCTGCTGATAATACTCTTGGTGCGCGTCGGCGGGCTGGCGCCGCTGGGCTACGAGAAGCCGTGGGACGATCCTCTGACCAACCTTCACCAGATGATCTTCCCCGCCGTGGCCCTGGCCTTCTACGAAATGGCGTTCATCGCCCGGGTGGCCCGCTCCTCTATGTTGGAGGTTCTCCGGGAAGATTACATGCGGACCGCCCGGGCCAAGGGGCTGGCTGAATGGGTGGTGCTGACCCGGCACGGGCTCAAAAACGCCATTTTGCCAATCTTGACAATATCCGGCTGGCAGTTCGGGCGCCTCTTCGGCGGGACCGTCGTGATCGAGACGATTTTTCTGATTCCCGGAATGGGAAGAATCCTGATAGAGGCCATCGAGCACCGGGACTTCATGATGATCCAGGCGGAAATAGTGATCATCGGCGCGGCCATCGTGTCGATCAACCTCATGGTTGACCTCTTATACGGCTGGTTGGACCCCCGAATTCGCTACGCCTGATGAAGTGTGCTCCCAAGAAAATTAAGGACCTGGCAGGCCGCCGCGGAGTTTTTCGGGACAACAGGGTGGGACCGCCAACGGGCCTACCTACGCGACGCGGTGAAGTGGGTCAGGCCGGACAAGGATAGTAGGAATGCAGAAATTTCGGACCCAGGACGTGGCCACGGCGCAGGCGGCAGGCCGTCTGCGACCCGATCGCTCCGGCCCCATGGCCGTACTGGCGGGGCTCTGGGGATTTGCCCGGCGCAAACCCGTTGGGGCGGCAGGCGGCGTGGTCCTGCTGGCCGTGATCATGATCGGAGTGTTGACCCGCTACGCTGGGTTGGCGCCCTACGACCCGGAGCAGGTGGGCGCGGGGGCCAAGTTCTTGGGTCCGGGGAGAGATATGTTCCTGGGCACCGACCAGTTGGGGCGGGACACCTTGAGCCGGCTGATGTTCGGCGCCTGGGTATCCCTCAAGGTGGGCCTCTTGAGCGCCCTGATCGGCATCACTGCCGGCACGTTCATCGGCATTTTCAGCGCTTACGCCGGCGGATTGACCGACTTGCTGGTGCAGAGGGTGGTCGATGCTTTGATGGGCTTCCCTCCCATCATCCTGGCCCTGGGCCTCATGGCTGCCCTGGGAGCCTCGGACCGCAATGTCATCATCGCCCTCATCGCTATACTGCTTCCTGGCGCCACCCGGGTGATTCGTTCCCAGGCTTTGAGCATCAAAGAACTGGACTATACCCTTGCCGCCCAGGCCATCGGCGCCACTGGGGCGCGGGTGGTCCTCAGACACATGCTGCCCAACCTGGCGGCGACCTACATAGTGCTGGTGACCATCAGCCTGGGTTTCGCCATCGTGGTCGAAGCGGCCCTCAGCTTCTTAGGCGTCGGCATCCCGCCCGACATCCCCACTTGGGGCGGCATGCTCCAATTGGGCAGGAAATTCATTGATACTCAGCCCTGGTTGCCTGTGCCGCCCATGATCGCCATCGGGGTGGTGGTGTTTTCGGTCAGCTTCTTGGGTGACGCCATCCGCGACGTCTTGGACCCAAAGCTACGGGGCCGGTAACGCTCGGCGCGCCGATCTTGGCAAAGACCAAGGTCCCGCTAAGGAGAGTCGCCGGTCGTGCCGTCTGCCACTGAGCCGTGGCGGCCCGCATAGGCGGCATCGATGGAACTCTGTTCCGCGATCGCTTGGCCGCAGCCTCGGCGAAAAAACGGCCCCGGTTATATCGGGGCCGTCTTTGACTGCAAGTTGCCGGCGGTAAGGGTCCAGTGGGATCACACGTCTATGCGGTACACCCGCGCGGCCACGTCATGGAACATGTCGGCTCGTTCCGAGGCCGAGTGGTCCTTGGTGATGCGTTTGAACGCGTTATACATCACGTTGTACGAGTAGGACACCTTGTCCACCGGGAAGTTGCTCTCGAACATGCAACGGCTGGGTCCGAACTTCTCGATGCAGTGGTTGATGATGGGAGCCATGTCCGAAGCCAGTTCTTCCGAGCCGATGGGTTTTTCCCGGAGGTACCAGTCGAACCCGACCCGGGGCATGCCGATGCCCCCTAGCTTCATGACGATATTGGGTTGTGCGGCGGCGGCGGCGATCCCCTTGCGCCAGGTGGCCATAACCTCTTCGTGGCGGCCGGCGTAGGGGCCGTCTCCCATGATGCCGCCGACGTGGCAGAGGATGATAGTCAGGTTGGGAACGGCCTTGGCGAGCTCGGCCAGTTCCTCCATCTGGGTGAAGTACATCCAGCCTTCCAGTGTGTGCCCCATATCGGCTAGGACCTTGGCCCCGGCCCGGAAATTGCTGCTGGACATCTGACCTTTGATCTTGTGGGCGGCGGTGTTCTCCACCTCCGGGTTATCGTCCCAGGTGACGGTGTGGCGGATGCCGCGGAACCGGTTGGGGCTGGCGGCCTGCAGGGCCTCCAACACCGGTTTGACCGCGTCGCCCAAGTTCAGGTTGGCATGGCCAACGATGGCGGCGGCGGCGCGGCCAGGTCCGTAGAGCCCGGTGGCGCTGGCGGCGGCCAGGCCCTGGACGAACTCAACCTCGCCCACCGGCTTCATCTCGTCCGGCCCGTCGATACGGTACATTGACCGGGCCTCGACGAATACGGTGGAGCGCACGTTGTGGCCGCTATTCATGTCCGCCGACAACTCGTGGAGCAGATACCGTTGGTACGGGACTCTGGCGTCCCTGAAATCCCAGAAGTGGTGGTGGGGGTCGCAGATGGGCAGGTCGGGTTCCAGGGGTTCCTCCGGGGTTAATGCCAGCCAGTCATTGCCTCCATAGGGCATGATGGCGCCTCCGTATGTTCAATTTTCGACGCCCGGATAATAACATGGCGGCGAGGCGCATCGGCTTTGGCAGGGTTGTAGCTGAGGATGATGGATGGGGTAGTAAGCCGCGCCGGTTGAAGACTGGCATCAGCCGGGTATAATTGCGGCGGCGATTTACGCTGACGGTCCGCCTTTAATGGGCGGATAGTAGAGGAGACGCGATGGCTGGTAAGGGACGCTCGATACACGTTGACGGTGTCAAACACGGGGCGCCGATACCCATGGGGGCGCGTGTTGGCAACATGATCTTCTCCAGCGGCATCATGGGTACGGACCCGTCGACGGGCAAAGTCCCTGAAGACCTGGAGAGCCAGTGCGTGTTCGCCTTCGCCAACATGAAGTCCATGGTCGAGAACGCCGGTGGCACCATAAAGAATATCGGGTCCATAAAGGTTTACATGAAAGACCGGTCCCAGCGTGAAGCGGTCAACCGTCCCTGGCTGGAGATGTTCCCCGACGAGGATGACCGGCCCGCCCGGCACGCCATCGAGTACGACGCCTTTCCCCCGGGTATTTTGGTCCAGTTGGAGATTGTCGCCGTGGTCGACTAACCGCCCAGCATCACGGCACCACAGAAAAAACGTTTACAGGAGTATTAGTTGCAACCCGAAAACAGATTCGTGGAGTCGAACGGGGTCAATCACCATTACTTGGAATGGGGCAGCCCCGGTAACCCAAGCGTAGTGATGTTTCATGCCGTTGGCATGTGTTCCCAGATCTGGAATAACGCCGCCAGGGACCTGGCCAAGGACTATCATGTGTATTCATTCGATCTCAGGGGACACGGGGATACCCAGCACTCTGAAGGTGGCTACACCTTTCAACAGATAGGGGCGGACGTGGCCTCGGTCATCCAGACCATGGGCCTGGAGGGTTCCATCGGGATCGGGCATTCCGCCGGCGGAATGTCCATGCTGATCGCCGATTCCCTGGTTCCTGGGATCGTCAGCAAAGGGGTCCTGGTGGATACCCGAGTGGGCGACAGCCCCATGGCTCTGCTTTCACCCGAGGAACAGAAACTGCGGATCAAGAGGACCCTTCAGAAGCGGTCCATCTGGGAGAGCCGTGAAGTGATGTACGCGGCCTACCGGGACCGGAGGGCGTTCAAGTCTTGGACCGACGAGGTGTTTGCCGACTACATCGAGGGCGGCACCCGCCTTCTGGAAGACGGCCGGGCCGAGTTGAAGTGCGATCCGGTGGTTGAAGAGAAGTTCTACCATGACCGAAGTAAGCTGGACACTTCGCAAGTGCTTCGGGGCCTGGGCGGCGAATATATATTGTTGGTGGGTGACTATAAAGGCGCCCAGACACCCCAGGATGCCGCCGTGCAGCACCTGACCCGGGAGACCAAGGGGTTCCAGCTTAAGGAGCTGGGCGCCGGCTCCCATTTCGTGCCCATGGAGCATCCCGCGTTGGTGCTGAAAGAGATTCGAAATTTCATTGATTAGCTGAGGGTAGACTTAGGCGAGCAAATGGTTCGACAAGTCCCCCGATGTATCGGGGAGACCCTCGACCTAGGTCGGGGCTCACCACGAACGGATGCCGGGTTTTCGGCCGTTCGTCCTGAGCCTGTCGAAGGGCCCATCCGTGGGTCATAAAGGTCGTTGAAGCAACCTTGGGTAGCGCAAATCGAGAAACACAATCTATTTAAGAGGTATTCACATTGGCCGAGATAGAAGGCGGGTTCAGCCCGGAAACCATAATCAACCATCTGAAAGCCAACAATGTTACCCACGTGGTCTGGCTGCCAGACAGTGAAACGAACTTTCTATACGTGTTGCTGCAGGAAGAACCCTCGCTGGACCTGATAACGGTCAGCCGGGAGGGTCAGGCGTTCTCCACCGCCGCCGGCCTTTCAGTGGGCGGGGCCAAGCCGGTCATCCTGATACAGAACACCGGCCTGATGGAGTCGGGAGATTCTCTGCGGGGCTGGGCCATGGGCATGAATATCCCCGTGGTGTTGATGGTGGGGTACCGGGGCTGGACGCGCCACGGTGTGGACACCGACACCGCGGCCACCTATACCGAGCATTTCCTCCACGCCTTCGGCATCAAGTATTACCTGGTGGAGAGCGACGCCGACGCCGACCGTATCGCGGTGGCCTTTGAGCGGGCCGAGCGGACCAAGCAGCCGGTGGCGGTATTGATCGGCGACGAATTCCACGGCTTTGTCCAAAGATAGACAGGATTCCCAACGCCCAACTTCGTAGATGGTTTTGTAGAGGACCAATGTTCCAGATAGCAGATATGTTTAAGGCCTTCGCACCGTTCCGGGGCAATGCCGTGGTGATACCCGGCCGGGGAGGCCGTCATTGGATCAACATCAGCGACCAGCACGACCGGGATGTGCCCCTGGGCGACCCGGCCATGGGCGGCCACGCTTCGTTCGCTTTGGGTCTCGCTCTGGCCAGGCCCGATGAGAAGATCATATTGTTCGACTCCGAGGGCGATATCCTGATGAACATGGGCGCGCTGCCCACCATCGCCGAGAAAAACCCTCAGAATTTTTATCACTTCGTGTTGGATAATGGAGTTTATGCCACAACGGGCGGGCAGCCGGTGCCCAACGCCCAGAACATCCAATATGACGTCATCGCCAAGGGCTCGGGTTACCCTTCCACTTATGCCTTCGACAACCTGGAGGACTTCACCAACAACATCGAAGAGATACTCAGCAAGCCCGGCCCGGTCTTCGTGACCATGAAAGTTGTGCCCGAAGTTGAGAACACCCCCATCAACCAGCGGGTGCGCTGGCAGAAAAAGACCAGGGACCAGACCATCGCCGACCTGCAGAAAGAACTGGGGCCCCGGAAGGCGTGATTGCCGGTGCGGGACGAGGGCCAAGCCCAGCCTCTGACGGGAATCCGGGTATTGGACCTATCCGGCGACCTGGGCGTTTATTGCGGCAAGCTGTTGGCCGACGTGGGAGCGGACGTGATCAAGGTGGAGCCTCCCGGCGGCGACTCCATGCGCCGCACCGGCCCCTTTATTGAAAGCGCCGCCCCTCCTGAGAACAGCATCCATTGGCGGCACTACAACACCAACAAACGCAGTATCACCCTGGATATCGCATCAGACGCGGGCAGCGCCCTGCTCCGGCGCTTGGCGGGAAACGCTGATGTTCTGCTGGAAACCTTTCAGCCGGGACAGATGGAATCTCAGGGGTTGGACTACGGGAGTCTGAGCGAGGCCAATCCAGGATTGGTTTACGCCTCATTGACGCCCTTTGGCCAGACCGGACCCTACCGCGGCTACAGGGCCGGCGATCTGGTTGGCTTTGCCATGGGCGGTTATATGTACGTAACCGGTTGGCCCCACACCCCGCCCAATAAACTCTGGGGCCTCCAGGCCTTTCACACCACCTCCAACCGTGCGTTCATCGGTATCCTCATCGCCCTGTACCACCGTCTGGCCACCGGGCAGGGACAGCATGTGGATGTGTCCATGCAGGAAGCCGTGGCCACCACCACCGAACACGTGAACACCACCTACAACTACACCGGGGAGAACGCCCTGCGCTGCGGCTTCCGCCACGGCGGCCAGTTCGTGGCGACCTGGCAGTGCCGCGACGGCTACGTGAGCATCACCACCAACACTCAGAAAGCGTGGGACGACCTGCGGGCCTGGATGGACGAAGATGGCATGGCCGGCGACCTGATGAACGAGAGATACGGCGACCGGTTCATCCTCCGCGGGGAACACTCAGCCCATATCGAGGAGCTGATCGAGGCTTGGACGCTGACCCATACCCGCCAGGAGATCACCGAGCGCGGGCAGGCCAATCACCATCCCTGGGGCCCAGTGACGGTCGCCGCCGAACTGCTGGACAATGAACAGCTCTGGGACCGGGGGTTCTACCAAGAAGTGGCTGACCAGGAAAGCGGTCTCAAAATGGTGTACCCAGGCGCTCCCTACAAGCTGTCCGAGTCCGGCTGGCGGTTCGTCTCGCCGGCCCCGCAAGTTGGCCAACACAACGTCCAGGTCTACTGCGATGAACTGGGGCTGTCGCCAGAGGAACTCCAGGAACTGATCGCGTCGGGGATTATCTGAGATGGCTGATACTGGCGCGCTAGCGTTACAGGGCATCCGGGTCTTGGACTTTACCTGGATCCACGCCGGTCCCTCGGCCACCCGGATACTCTCCGATCAGGGGGCCCAGGTGATCAAGGTGGAGTCCAACCAGGCCCTCTCGGTGGTGGGCGGGCCGGCGTCCAACACGGCCCGGGGGCTGGGACAGCGTCACAACTGGAACGCCGGAAAGCTGTCCATCTCGTTGAATATGAAGACCGGCGCCGGGAAGGAGCTGGCCCGGCGGCTGGTGGCCGTCTCCGACGTGGTGGCGGAGAATTTCAGCGGCCGGGTGATGCCGGGTTGGGGCCTGGACTTTGAGAGCATCCGCAAGATCCGGCCCGACATCATCATGCTTAGCATGTCGGGGTTCGGGCGCACCGGGCCCTGGAAGGACCGGGTCAGTTACGGCCAGACACTCCAAGCCTGGTCCGGGTTCACCGACCTGACCGGGTTCCCCGGCGAGAAGCCCAGCGGACCGGCCAGCGCTTATAGCGACGCAGTGGCGGGCATGGCCGGGGCCCAGGCGGTCTTGTTGGCGCTGATTCAACGGGCCCGGACGGGCCGGGGCCAATGGATCGACTTATCTCAGATGGAGGCCTTGTCCGCGTTGTTGGGGCCTCTGGTCCTGGAGTTAAGCGCCAATAAATCCGATGTCCAGCGGACGGGCAACCGGTTGGCCCACGGCGGCGGCGCTCCTCACGGGGCCTACCGGTGTCTGGGAGATGACCGCTGGTTGGCCATCACCGTGTTTACCGATGATGAGTGGGACGCATTTACCGCCGCCATCGGTTCTCCCGGATGGGCGTTGGACCAGCGCTTCGCCAACGCCGAGTCCCGGCTAATCCACGTCGACGCCCTGGACAAGATGGTTGAGTCTTGGACGGTGGAACAGAACGCCGAAGAGGCGATGCACCTTCTGCAGGCCGCTGGAGTTGCCGCCGGGGTGGTGCAGACCGGCGAAGACCTGGCCGAGAACGACCCGCATCTGCGGGAACGGGGGCTTTTCCAAAAAGTCCCAGACGCCGCCGGGGTGCTGCGGACCATCGAACGAGCGCCATACAAGTTGTCCCGCACGCCGGGGAGCGTGACCAGGGGCGCCCCGGAGTTCGGCGCGGACCAGGACTTTGTGCTGAGCGAGATACTGGGGGTCGATGATGATGAGTTGGCGGAGATGGCCATCGCCGGGGCTTTTGACTGACCCGCACGGCAATTGTCAAAGAAGAGGCCAAGACCCATAATACGCCTGGATTTCCCAGTCTCGATCTTGCCTG
>JADFNR010000149.1 GCA_022563275.1 Chloroflexota bacterium
ACCGGCGCATCCAGGAACTTCGCTCCCTTGAGACCGGCTGCTTCGGCTATTTTCTGTGACGTTGCCGGTCCGCCGGTGCTATGGTCCACCAATATCTGGCCGCTGCGGGCATTTGCAACGATTCCGTCGTCTCCCAGAAAAACATGCTCCACCGTTGGAACGTCAGGAAGGCAAGCCAGCAGGATATCCGTCGCCCCAGTGATTTCGGCGACAGAAGAGGCACCCTTGGCGCCAAGGGCTTCCATCTCCTCCACTTTGCCCCGGCTTCGGTTGTAGACCGTCAGGTCGAAACCTGCTGCGAGCAATGTCTTCGCCATCGGCATGCCAATATCGCCAAGTCCGATGAACCCCACTCTCATGATTACCTCTTCATCAGTAACAGATACCGCCAGAATAGACTCTCTTACCGAAGCTGTCATTCTGTGATTCGACCCTCTGCAATTCCCTTGTCATCAAAAGCAACACCCTAAGCTGCTAAGAAGCTAAATCGGTGTGTCGTTTGTGTTCCGGGTACCTCGGTGGCGTAGGATTGGCGTTGCTTCAGAACTGTGTGGAAGTGCGCCTAGCTCGCTGGTCTTGGCTTTAGATATAGAATGGTGCAGTTGAATCGGTAATCTATCGCTTCTTGGCACATCCACTTCGAGTCCAACATCCCTCAGGCTCAAGCGAAGGGCTTTATTCATGGTCCGTTGGGAAGATATCCATCCAAATGAACAGGCAACTCTAAAGGAGCGGTTGGCTGGAAGATATACGCCGCCCTTTGAACGGACACCTTGGGTTGAAGCTCCGCGATTGATCGATGCCCGGGTTGCCATCGTGACCACAGCAGCGATCCATCGGTCAGATGACCGGCCATTCACTGGCCACGAGGGAGATTATCGAATCATACCCGGCGATATCGATTATAAAGATCTGGCGATGACCCATTCCAGCACCAATTTTGACCGCAGTGCCTACCAACAAGACGTCAATGTGTGTTTTCCCCTGGACCACCTGAGGACCTTGGTTGACCTCCAGGAAATAGGGTCCGTCGCGGATTGGCACTATTCTTTCATGGGATCAACCGCGCCGGAACGGATGGAACCTGCCGCAAGAGAGGTTTCACAACTCCTTATCGGAGACAGCGTCAATCTTGTCCTCCTCATACCGGTTTGACCCAATTGCACTTACGCCGTGGGCGTGTTGTCGCAGTACATAGAAAGGGCCGTGAACGACGGCGGCGCCGGCATCGCGACGGTGCAAGTGAGCCTGATCAGGCCGGTTTCAGAAGCGGTGCGGCCGCCTCGAGCAATGTGGGTACCATTCCCATTTGGCCGACCATTTGGTCCGCCTGATCGACCAGATATCCAATCGGACGTATTACGCCAAACCTTGGGGCTGGTCGACCAGCCTGCCGCTCCCGTATTACTTGACTATCCAGACACGCTTATCGACGACATCCCAACTGAGGAGGAGGGTTGGTCCTGCCCCGTGACTTTTCCTAACCCTGAACCAAAGACCGAGTCAGAATCACTAAAAGCCCAATTGCGCACAGAAGCTCAACTGCTGAGGCCGTGGTTCGACGAGGGCCTCCGCGAACGGGGCCGCACTACCGTCGGGACCAGTGGCAAGGGAGCCGATTCCATCGGCGAGATGCTTGAAATATTGGTGGCATTCTCCGCAGACGCCGATATGACGATACCGGATGGCTACGATCACCCGATGCCCCGGTTGCTTCGTTATCTCACCGCCGATATCCGAGCTTTTTATACCGAGGCAGCAGTCTCAAAACCTGGCTCGAGGTTCCCTATGCCAGAGGATCTGGAAGATTGGTTTTTCTTGGCAACCATCGCAGGCGACGTCTTTTACCAGGTCCGCGAGAGGCTCTTGAGTGCGGATATGCTCGTCCTAATGGCTCAAGGACTGGATGACGCTGAAATCGATAGTCGTTTGGTGCTCATGGCAGGCACGACAACTCAAATGGCCGGCGAGGTCGTTTTTAAACCAAGGATAAGCCGCAAGCTGCTGCAAGAATCAGTTGAGGCGTTTCAAGCTGGTCTGGTGGGCCGCTTTGCTCGGAGTATCGTTCCGATCGCCATGCGTGACAGGCGCAGTGAACGGACGAAATTTACCGTTGCGTCTTGAACCTCAAATAATGATTTGCGCTTGAGTGCGCCTTGCCCCCAATGTTGGATAGACCACCGGTGTCACCGATTCGATCGAATGATGATTTACACCATGGCCAGGACAGACAATGACCTGCCTTCTGGATGCGTGCGCAACCCTTAGCTGGATTCAACATTGACGCTGACTCCCGGTGTTCTCTGACCGTGCGGCTACATCCTATCGTCAGGACCGTGCGATGGATGCGGTGGCGTGGCGGCCGGGTGGGAATCGCCAATGGCAATTCTGCGGGCCGGGACGGCTGCGTCGTGCCTTACGTCAGTAGATGACCCGGACGGCCCGGTGCGCTTTGGCGTCGGGCCCCCACGCCACGTCCGCGCTAACGCGCAATATCCACTTGACTTGAGCCTTGCTTGCATGCGGCGGAGACGCGGCTGGAATCCTGATCTTAGCGCTAAGCGTCGTCGTTCCGGCTTCTACCTTTGTGTCCCGCCCGAAATGGGTTGCTTCAAGGACGTACCGTTGCTGGCGGCCGCTCCCGGAATCAACTTCGGTCCACCGGCCATGCGCCGGCTTGGTATCCCCGGCGTCGTCGTACAACCCTGGCGCGTCCCTGACGCGGTCTACCATATAACCGATAAATTCGCTGGACGGGGTTGACCGTTCACTTGCCGGCCTCTCATTCACAAATTCCACGTGAGACCAGCGCTCTTCACAGATGAGTTCCGCGTGCAGGCCGCGTATATTCACGCGGCGTTTGGCGGCCAGCGTGATCCTTATTTCGATCACCTCGCCCAGGCCGTACACCCGGTCCTCGAATCCCACGTCGATTTCCAGCGATTTAAACGGGTTCATGATGGTCCCAAGCATGGTGTTGGCCCTGGTCAATTCCCTGAATCAGACACTCCCTAAGCGTTCGGCGTATGGGATGTTTCGGAATGAAAAACGGTCTTCTGAGTGCGCCAACGCCGTTAATGCCGCAGGCCCAGATGAAATATTAGTCTAGGTCTGGGTAGCTGTGGCTTCTTGCCGGATAAGCTTTGGCGCTCCGCGGCGCACGAATGCGAACCATACGGTGGTCGCCAGGCTGATGCCGGCCGCGCCCGTGATGGCCACTTCCCAACCCACCTGCCCGGCGGCCAGCGCCAACGGGAAGGCCCCCATAAAATGGAGCCCCGGCGTGAACTGCAGCATCCCCATCACCCGTCCGCGCACCTCGGGGGGAGTCTCCACCTGGATCATCGTGGTGGCTAGAGGCCAGACCATCCCCACGCCCACCGTTCCTATCAGCATGAAAAGCACAAAGGTGGCCCAGAACCAATTCGACCAGGCGAACAGCGTAAGCACCACCGTGAAGACCAGCAAACTGAGCAAGAGCGCCCGGTAGACGTGGGCCCTGCTGATAGCCGGCAGCAGTAGACTGCCCGCCAGCGATCCGATGCCCGAGCCCAATAACAGCACCCCGATCCCCGCCGCGCCGGTCCCGAGGACGTCTTTGGCCATCGCCGGAACGACCTGCAAATGGGACATGCCGAATCCGCCGAAGGCGCAGGTGATGATGAGCACCGTGAGGACCACTGGATTTTTCTTGACGTAGACCACGCCGTCCGCGAAGTTTCTGAAAACGGACTGGGCCGCGGGGGGCAATGACCGGGGAATGGCCCCAATCCTGGATACGAAGACCACACTCACCAAGTAACATCCGGCGATGCCGAACATGCTCGCCCCCACACCCCAAACCTCGATTATGACCCCGGCCACGGGGGGACCGATCATGCGCCCCACGTGGACGGCCATGTTCTGCATCGCCACGGCGTCCAATATCGACCGTTGTTCGACCAGGTCGCCGATCATCGTCATCCTGGCCGGCATGCTCAGGGACTGGACAACACCCATCAAAAAGGCGGCTGTGTAGACGTGCCAGATGGCCACCGCACCGGTGACCGTGAGGAATGCCAGCGCGGTGACGACTCCGCCCACCGTCGCTTGAGTCGCCATCAGTATGTAACGGCGGTCGAACCGGTCTGCGATGACCCCGGCCACCAGTAGGAATGCGACGTTGGGAATACCGTACAGAGTTATGACGAGACCCAGTTGGGCCGATGAGTCGGTGATCACCAGGACCAGCCAGCCCATCACCATGAACTGCGTGCCTTGGCCCAGTCCTTGGAGGGAACTGCTCAGCCAGTACCAGCGGAAATTTTTCTGGCGCCAGACCTCGGCCAGCCGGCCCCGGTAGGCCGCGACGCCAGACGCAGCCCGAGTAGTCTCATGAGTTTGCACCAAGCAAGGCTATCACAGCTAAAGCAAGGTCAGGGCGTTGTCAACGGTGGTAATTTCTTTTTGGGAGTGGGTTGTTAGAGATGGCCCGCTGACCAGAGGTACGGGTCAGCTGCGTTCCATGACCCTATGACATCGCGAGGGCGGGCTGTAGAATATCGGATGCCAATCAACACCCACCACGGAGCAAAACATGGACGTATACCAAGCCATAAAATCCCGCAGAACCGTGCGGGATTACAAGCCGGACCCTATTCCTCAAGAGTTGGTCCGGAAGATCCTGCAGGCCGGGCGGTGGGCGCCCAGCTCCAGCAATACCCAGAAATGGCACTTCATCGCTGTCCAGGACCGGGATACCCTTACGGCGCTGGGCAAGATCGCCACCCACGGCCCGTTCGTCGGACAGGCCCCGCTGTGCATCGCGGTGTTGATGGACGACGCGCCCCGGCCCCAATTGGACGCCGGCAGGGCGTTGCAGCAGATGGAGCTGATGGCCTGGTCGGAGGGCGTGGGGATGTGCTTCGTGGGCGTGCGCGAGGACGACCAGCAAAAAGCGATCAAGGAACTCTTGGGTATCCCGCAAAGTATGGAGCTGATCACCCTGCTGCCCTTCGGCTACCGGGCCGACACCCCCGAAGCGCCGGGGACGCCCCGGAAGGCAATGAACGAAATCATCCATTGGGAGCGCTTCGGCGAGACGGCGCAACCCCAGTAGACCTGAACGCCGGCGATGGCCGGTATGGGCCTATCCGGGCAGATCGGCAATCAAGACCCACATGGGCAGGCTGCCCACGGCATGGGTCTCCAGGCGGGTCAGCGCGCCGGATTGCTGATCGACGCTGAAGCCGGTCAGATTGCCCGTCTCCAGGCCGGTCACGTATAGGAAATTCCCTGTTGGGTCCAGGCTGAAGGCCCGGGGTACCGGGTCGACCTCGGTCCAGCCCGTGGCGGTCAACAACCCTGTCGCTGCGTCGATGGCGAATGAGGCGATGCTGTCGTGGCCCCGGTTCCCCACGTATAGATGCGTGCCCGAAGGGTGCATCTGGATCTGAGAGCAAGAGACGTGCCCGGTATAGTCCGCAGGCAAGGTCGTGATGGTCTGGACGGCCCGCAGCGTCCCCTTTGAACTGTCCAGCGCATACACGGTCACGCTGCCATCCTGCTCGTTGGAGACGTACATCAAGTCCTTGCTGGGGTGGAAGCGGTAGTGCCGGGGGCCGACTTCCTCCCCCTGACCGACGATCAAGGGGTCGTTGGAAGTCAGGTGGCCGGTCGCCGCGTCGAACCGGTACTGGTAGATGGCGTTCACCGCCTCCTGCCGGTCCACCGGCAAACGGGCGATCCCGCCGGACCCGTTGGCGATATGCGGCAAGAAGGCGTACCGGTTGGACGGGTCGGTCATGAAACAATGGGCCCCGGAGCCGGTCTCCAGCCACTCGGCCGCCGCGCCGCCCACCGCTCCGGTCTCATCGATGGGATGGACCGCGCAATGGCCGGCCTGGTAGTAGGCGGAGAGCACGTACCGGCCGGTGTGATCGGTGGACAGATAGCACGGCTCGCCGCCCAACTCGACATCCCCGGTGGGCGTGAGGTCGCCGGTTTTTTGATCGATGGCGTAGCTCGACAAAACAAGTCCGTCACGCCTCCCAACATAGAGCGCGGTGCGTGCGGGATTGAATGTCAGGGGTGCGGGACCGCCGGGTATCTCGACCATACCATTAGGCTCAAGACTGCCGGTCTCAGGGTCCATCACGAACCTGACGATCCGGTTATCGCCTTGCAGCGAAACGTACATCTGATACGCCATAACCACTCCTCCCGTGGGGCTGGTCCGGCGATATTACACAAAATTCCCGGCACAGGCAAAATCCGATGGCTATAATTTCAACTATGCCGATCCTGTCCCCGCTGACGTTTCTGGTCCTGGCCGCCGTACTCTTGCTGGGCTGCGCTCAGTCTGAGCCGGCCACGCCCGAGCCCGCGCCAGCGACGGATATCCCGCCAAACCCCGCGGCAGCCGCCACAACGGTCCCGCCAGCAGAAGGGGTCTGGAGACCCTCACTCAACACAAGCTGGCAGTGGCAGCTCAACGGACTGCCCATCGACCGCTCGTTTGAGGTTGAGATGTACGACATCGATCTTTTCGACAGCGACGCGGCCACTGTATCGGCGCTGCAGGCCCAGGGCCGTAAGGTGGTCTGCTACGTCAACGCGGGTGGGTGGGAAGATTGGCGGCCGGACGCGGCCCGCTTCCCCGAGGGAATCATCGGCGCCAATCTGGACGACTGGGAGGGCGAGCGGTGGCTGGACATCCGGCGCATCGACCTGTTGGGGCCGGTCATGGAAGCCCGTATGGACTCATGCCGGGCCAAGGGCTTCGATGGCATCGAGCCCGATAACGTGGACGGGTTCTTGAACGACACCGGGTTTCCCCTGACCTACGCCGACCAGCTTGAGTACAACATCTGGCTGGCCGAAGCCGCCCACGCCCGGGGACTTTCCATCGGCCTCAAGAACGACATGGACCAGATACCGGACCTGCTCCCCTATTTCGACTGGGCGCTGAATGAGGAATGCTTCCAGTACGACGAGTGCGAAACATTGTCGCCCTTCATCCAAGCCGGAAAGGCGGT
>JADFNR010000150.1 GCA_022563275.1 Chloroflexota bacterium
ACGGGTTCAATATCCACCCCGAAGAAGAATATCCCATGGATATCGGCAGGCCCTGCCACGAATTGGCCGGGACCATCGTCGAGAGCCGTACCGATGAATACCATGAGGGTCAGCGGGTGATCGCGATTCCGGAGCGGGGCGCCGGTGGCCTGCTGGAGTACATGGTCTCAGACCCCAGCAGGATGATTCTGTTGCCCGACGAAGGCCCACTGGACGAGTGGGTCATGTGTCAGCCTTCGGGGACCGTGCTGTATTCCTGCCAGCAGATGCCCAACATCCTGGGCAAGAACGTAGCGATCATGGGGCAGGGGAGCATCGGCCTCAGCTTCGCGATGATCACCTCGCGGATGGGCGCGGCCAGCGTCACGGTGGTGGACCCCTTGGACTACAGGCTCGAAAAATCCAAGGAGTTCGGATCCACCCATCAGATAAATCCCGATAAAGAAAACGTCGACGAGGCGATCTTGGAGATCACCGGCGGAGTGGGCCCCGACGTTATCGTGGAGGCGGCAGGATATCCCGATACCTTCAATGACTGTTTCAGACTGGTCCGCCAATTCGGCACCATCATCATATTCGGTGTCCAGGCTAACGACCATGTTTCCATCGAGCACAGTTGGATCATGGACAAGCAGCCCCGGATGATCGGCACCACCGGCGCCCGCAGCGGGGACCCCACCAGCCAGATCAAACACATGGTGGCCCTCAGGCAGCGGGGCTGGTGCGACCCATCCAAATTGATCACTCACCGCATGGGCTTTACAGATGTTCAAAAAGCCTATGACATGTATGATCAACAGCAGGATGAAGTTATCAAAGTGGTGATAAACATCAACGAGTAGCAAACCCGGGGCGGCTGATCCTGGAAAGTGTGCCCGGGGAGTCTGTCCGGAGAGTGTGGTGGAGGGGTGTCGTGATGGCGAAGCCGGAATTCGAGATCAGGATGGTCAAAGAGAACCTGGACCTGGCAATGGCCCTGCTGCAGGCGGTCCAGGAAGAAAAGATAACCGCCAAACAGCTTTTTCGGGACGGCCCCGAAGAAATGTTCGTCGCCTTCGCGGTGGACAATGGCGGCCCGGACCAGACGGAATTAACGCGGCGCGCAGCCAATCAGGCTCGCGCCGCGTTTGCTTTGTCGGTGATCCAAACGCAACGTAGTTTGGACCGTGTATTCATCAACCCGCCCCTAGAAGAAGAGAATCCCGATCTTCGGGCGGCGCGGTGCGTGATGTTCCTTTTGAATAACACCGTATTCGCCAATCTGTTCGCTCCGGTCTGGGACTGTCCTCCAGAGTACCGGCGCCGGTTCGAGGTGCGGCCCATCCACCTTCTGTTGGACGCCGCCGAACTCCACGGCAAGGGGCTCAGTTGGGACCATGTGGGCGGTCTGCCCCAGTACCTCGAGTTGCTGGTTTATTTCGCCAATTGGATCGAAGACCTCCATGAGCTCGACAAACAGCCCGTTCCTGGGCCCACTGACCTGTGGGTGAACGATCCAGATAAAGAATTGGAGCAGGTTGTGGTCTTGGCCACCCCGGCCCGCGCCGAGAATATCGACGGCCCGGTAGCCCGGTTCGTTGCTGAGCAGTGTGACGTGGGGGGAAAGAACCTGGTCCTGGCCAAGGAGCTTTATGCCGGATTCCAGGTTTGGTGCCGGCAGACCGGCCTGGACGACGTTTCCCAACGCAGCTTTGGCATGCAGCTCACCGCCATGGGATTCCTGCGGCGCCGCAGGGGCCGGGGCAAACACTGGTGGGACGGAATCCGGCTGTCTGGTGTCTCAGAGCCGGCGGTTGAAGAGACCTTTGCCGGAAGAAGTCCGGCATTAGCTAACGGCCACTATGGCGGTTACCAGCCGGAGCTGCCCACCTAGTTTTTTTAAACCTTTGGGCCGCCGGAACTCGGCGGCTGGCTTTCGCCCAGTCAACAGCCCGGTTGGTTGTAATTGCCGCAGCAGCCCTTGCGTGTGCGCAGCTTGATGAAGCTGTTGCCGGCCAGAAGCCGAAGCTTGCGCCAGAGCGGCATCGGCTGCTTCAGGTTGGTCCAGGGTTGAAAGTTATGTTGCTCGTTTTGTTGTTTCTGGCCGCACATGGTTGCCGGATTATGACAGTCGGGTAAAATACGGGCAACCTGCGCCAGGAGACCATCATGCCAGCCTACCTCGACCGCCTCTCTGGATTCGTCTGCGAGACCCGCCTGGAAGACCTGGAACCATCCACCGTTTATGCGGCCAAAGCAGTGGTGCTGGACACCCTTGGCGCGATCCTGGCCGGGAGCCGTCTTCCCGAGAACGAAAAGCTGGCCCAGTTGGCGGCCAAGACCGGCGGCCAGGGCCCGGCAACCCTTCTGGGGCAGCCCGGCTCAGCTCCCCCGGTATTCGCCGCCCTGTCCAACGCCACCGCCGGAGTGGCCCTGGAGATGGACGAGGGCAACCGGCTTGGGGGCGGCCACGCCGCCATCCACGTGATTCCCGCGGCGTTGGCCATCGCCGAGGAAAGGGGCGCCAGCGGCAAGGAGTTTCTGGAGAGCGTCATCGCCGGTTATGAGGTGACCTCCCGCATCGGCACCGGCACGGCAGTTAAGAAAACGGTCCACTCCCACGGCACCTGGGGCACGATCGGCTCGGCGGTGGCCACCGCCAAATTGATGGGTTTCGACCAGGCCCAGACCACCGGGGCCATAAATCTCGCCGCATCCATGAGCCCGGCAAATACCTGGACTCCCTGTCTTGAAGGGGCGACCATCCGCAACCTGTACCCCGGCCGTTCCGGGTTTCAGGGCATCATGGCGGCCCAGTTGACCGTCTGCGGGTTCACCGGCTTGGAGGACGGCCCGTCGGACATCTACAACAACCTCCTGGGAGAGTCCTTCAACGCCGAAGCGGTGGTGCAAGGACTGGGGGTGCCGGGGGCCTACCGGATCCAACGGAACTACTTCAAACTCCACGCTTGCTGCTTGTATAACCACCCCGTGCTGGACGGCGTTCAGACACTGTTGGGCCGGGAGAGGTTCGGCGCGGAAGACGTGGAGCGCATCAAGGTGGAAACGCCGGCCATCGCGACGACTATGATCGACCCGGAACCGGCGAACATGCTGGCCGCCAAGTTCTCCCTGCCCTACGCGGTGGCGACGGCGGTGGTGCATAACATCACCGGCATCACGGCCTTTTACCCGGAAAAGTTGCACGACCCGGAAACCCTGGCCTTGGCGCGCCGAGTGGACATCGTGGCCGACCCAGAGATGGACCTGCGCCGTTACGATTATCCGGCGGCCAAGGTGGCCATTTCATTGAAGGATGGGCGCACCCTCACGGAGGAAGTGACCGCCCACCACGGCGATGCCCAGAACCCAGCCTCTAGGGATGAATTGGTGGGCAAGTTCAACTTCTTGGTCCAGGACATCTTGGGTGAGGGTGAAGCGGCCCGCGTGGTGGAGACGGTGGGCTACCTGGACGCCCTGGGCAATATCAGAGACCTGACCCGGTTACTGACGCGCAGCTAGATGGCGAAGCCGTGGTTTCTTCTCGCCGGGGTTTACCGGCCGCGCTCGTCGCCCCAGAGCAGGATGTGGAGGCGGGTGGTGAAACGGAAGCCGTGTTTCACGCACGCTTCGGACAGCCAGGAACTCTTCTTTTCCAGGGCGTCTGGCGTCCGTCCCTCGGGCATCAGCAGCACCCGGTCCGGCGTCAGGTGGTACTCGTCCCGCAGGGCGCAGACCTCGTCGATGTCGGACTCGCCGGTTATCACGAACTTGAAATAGGCTTCGGTTAACCCGGCAAAGGCCTTCAAGGCCGAAGGTACCTGGCTTTCATCCGATGGGTTGCCCGATGTTCGCAGCTTGGGCGATACGTTCCATTGGCCGATGTGGCGCAGGAGCCCCGGCAGGGGAACGATGGTCCCGTTGGTCTCCACTTCGAAGGTGTAACCCTCGGCCGCCAGGGACTCCACCAGAGGCTCCAGGCCCTCCTGCTGCAACATTGGCTCACCGCCGGTGATCACGACGTGAGAGCAGTTGAAGGCTTGGATCCTCTGCTGTATCTCCGCTGCTTCCAACTCCACCACCTCGGTCTGATAATCGAAATTCCGCCAGTCCCAGGTGTATTTGGTGTCGCACCAGTGGCAGCTTAGATTGCAGGTGGCCAACCGCAGGAACACCGAAGGCACGCCCATGGAGACTCCCTCACCCTGGATGGAGTGGAATATCTCCGGCTCGCCCCCAGGTCTCCTGCTGACTTTAAGCATCTTTGGCCGGGTCCTTCCGCGGAAGAAGGGCCGGGTCGGGAAATCCGGCGTCCCTGAAGCCGTTGGCCCTCAGGATGCAGCTATCGCACCGCCCGCAAGGTGCATCGCCCCCCTGGTAACAACTCCAGGTGAGTTCCAGTGGGGCCCGGAGTTCCATGCCCAGTCTGACGATATCGGCCTTGGACATCTCGATGATGGGCAGCTCGATCTGTAACGGCACGTGATACTCGGTCCAGAGCTTGCTCCCGTACCCCAGGGACTCGCCCATCTTTTGGAAGAACTCGGGCCGGCAATCGGGATAGCCGCTGTAGTCGATGGCATTGGGGGCCATGTAGATGTGTGCCTGAACGTCTGACGGGGATAGGCCTTCCATCTCGATGGCGTGGAGGGCCTGGCTCTCCAGATAGGCGGCGGCCAATGACAGGAAGATCGTGTTGCGCAGTGGAACGTAGGTGATGGGGATGCTGTTGCCCATGCGGGCCGCGTCCCGGTCCTCGGGGACTGGGAACCGCTCCGGGTTGGTCAGCGCCGAGTACCAGGCCACCTTGCCCAGGAAGGAGATGTCCAGCAGTTCCAGGGGGACGCCGATGGACCGGGCGACGTCGGCGGCGCAATCGACCTCTTTGCTATGGCTCTGACCGTAGTGAAAGGTGAGGGCGGTCAGGTGGTCGGTCTTCCCCTTGGCGAGGACGGTTACCGTGGTCGAGTCCAGTCCTCCGGAGAGCAGGCTCACCCCGTAGCTGGGCATGCCGCTAGTCCTCTCCGTGATATTCGGCGTATTGGTTCACCGATTCCCAGAGCCGGACCTTGGCCGGAGCAACGCCGCAAATTTCTGAAGTCTTCTCGTAGAGCGTCCGGCTCATGACCTCGCAAGAGGGATTCTCGTCCTGGAATTCATAGAGCCGGATGAGGTCCATGCCGGAAAACCCAGAGATGATCTCGCTGTCCCGGCTGTTCACCAGAAAGGCGTGGTCCCAGTTCTCGTCCACCCATGACTTTATCTTCTGTTTCAGGTCGGTGAAGTCGTAGACCAGACCTAACCGGTCCAGGGACTGGGATTCCAGAAAGACCTCCGCCCGGTAGGTGTGGCCGTGGGGGTAGGCGCACTTGCCGTCGTAGTCCAACAGGCGGTGCCCGCTGTCAAAGGTGAACTCGATTCTTATCTGGTACATAGGTCAGGCCGTGTGGCCGGGGGCAGAGGCGCTTGCCCGCCTACTTGCCGGCTTGGTCCCGGATGTGTTCAACGGTTACGACGGTGTGCAACCCGCCCCGGACTTTGTAATCCAGCGTGATCTTCATGGACCGGGGCTGGCAGACGGCAACTAAGTCGTTGAGGACCCGGTTGGCGGCGTGCTCTTGAACGATGCCCACGTCCCGGTAGGACAGAAGATAATACTTCAGGGATTTCAGCTCGATGCATGAATCGGCGGGCACGTAGGATATGGTCAGAACGCCGTAGTCGGGGAGGCCCGTCCACGGACAGACCGCGGTGAATTCGTCGGTGTCTATCTCTACCTGGGACTGCTGGTTCGGGTATTCGTACTGAAAGGTGAGCAGGCACGATGGGTCGATGGCCTCCTCTCCTTTGGAGGGCAGTTCCTGGTCCAGTCCCTGGTACTGTTCCTTCAGTTCTTGGATGGTCGCCATGGGTCCTCCGGGCCGGTATATCGCGGGCTTATGACCGTAATGATAGGTGGCCGGGTTGAATGGTGTCAAAGCGTCTTGCACGGCTGGGTGGCTGACGCTAAGATACGGGAACTCATCCCGGCAGAGAAGGACGCTTCGCCATGACTCAGGTAAGCAACCCGGCCCACACGCTGAACGAGCTTGACGCCTTGTCCATCGAGCAGGCCCAGGCGCTTTCCTTCGAGGAACGGGACGCGCTGTTGGACCTGATCATCGCCGACGGCCGGCATGAAGCAACCGGTTCCGTTTCCTACCGCACCGGCATGTACACCGATTACTTCGATGAGGACCTGACCAGGATGCTCAAGGTGAAGGCGGTCAAGGTCTACGTCCGGGGCACCACGTCTTCCGATTTCGATGGCGAGGTGGTGGGCGATAATTTCATGGAACAATACCGTGCCTGCTTCCGCCACGTAGAGACGACGCTGAAGGCCGGCCGCACCAGCTTCAGCCGGGTGGTCAACATGGTGGTGTTTTTGACCAACATGGACAACTGGGAAAAGTTCAACGAAGTATTCCGGGAGTTTGTGCCCAACCCACCCTGCCGGGCGGTCATCGGCACCACCGGCCTGGCCCAACCGCCGCTGACCATCGAGATCGTAGACTGTTTCGCATACCGGGTCTCGGATTAAAAACAGCGGCTGAACGGAGTGCCCATTCCAAGATTACAGACCGGATTGGAGAACAAGATGGCGAACCTGACACTGGCCTACAAAGCAAGGGCCTACAGCACCGGGACCCTGGGAAGAGCGATATGCAATGCCCGGACCCATCACTTCGTGGCCGATGACGCCGGCGGGGAGGAATTGGGCGCCGGCGAGTTCTTCTTTGCCGGAATCACGGCCTGCGCCGTGAACATGGTCGAACGCCTGGCCGATAAGGACGACATCGCATTAGAATGGATGGACGTTGGCGTTGAGTCCTTCCGGGACGCGGACGCCGACCACGGCGACCTGTCGCTTTACGACGCCATCCGTATCAAGTTCGAGATGTGGGGTGTTGACGACGAGGACGCCCGCAACCTGGTTGAGTTGTGGAAAAAGCGTTGACCCCTCTATGGTTCGGTCGCCGTGGCGACCGCTGACA
>JADFNR010000030.1 GCA_022563275.1 Chloroflexota bacterium
GTGAGGTCGCCCCGTTCTGGTGAGCCCGCCCCGCTCGTGGTGAGCCCGTCGAACCATGTTAGAGGCAGTCCGTGTTCGCGCCGGGCCGTACCCTGTCATTCCGAGGCGTTCCCGACCCGTCGGGAAGGAATCTCGTTGCTGGTGGGTTGTGCCGGTCGTAAACAAAGAGACCCTTCGCTTCATTCAGGGTGACGAGCAAGACGGCAGATAACCGGATGCTTTATCATCTTGCCGGATGCTCCACCCCTCACCCGTTGTTGGTGAACATTACGGTGTGAGGATCACCTTGCCGCGTGCGCCGCGGTTGGCCAGGTGCTGATGGGCCTTGCCTACCTCGGCCATGGGCAGCACTTGGTCCACAACCAGCTTGGCCTGGCCGGCCGCAATCATGGGGAACATCTCTTCCATGGCGGACTTATGGTCCAGGCTGCCGCGCGGCGAGCGCCCCATGCTGAAGCCGATGACGGTCCGGTTGGCTGAGGTGATGTCAGACGCCGCCAGGTTGGCTGGGGTCTGTGAGGCGTTGCCGTAGCTGACTAAACGCCCAAACGCCGCCACGCAGCGCACGCTCTTCTCCAGGACCTCGCCGCCCACACACTCGGCCACCAACTGCACGCCGTCGCCGCCCGTTTCCTCTTTTATCACCTCTTCAAAATCGGTTTCGGTGTAATTGATTGTCACGTCGGCCCCCAGGGACCGGCACAGGTCCAACTTGTCCTGGGTCGAAGCGGTGGCGATCACCTTAGCGCCCCAGGCCTTGGCCAGCTGGATGAGGACGGTTCCCACTCCGGAGGCTCCGGCTTGTACCAGCACCGTGTCTCCGGACTGCATCCGGCCCCTGGTTTTCAGGATGTGGTAGGAGGTCAAGAACACGATGGGCATGCCGCCGGCCTCCACCGGGTCAAGGGAGTCGGGATAGGGGAAGACCAAGTTGCCGTTGATCGCCACGTACTCAGCCTGGCTGCCCGGCCCCATGCCCATGACCTTCTGGCCCACCGAGATGCCGCTGACATCTGAGCCGACCTCCGTGACCGTGCCCGCGGCTTCCAGCCCCATGGACGATGGCAGGCCGGGGCCGGGGTAGTTGCCGGCCCGGCGCAGGATGTCGGCGTAATTCACCCCGGCTGAGTCCACCTTGATCAGTACGTGATGGGAACGGGGAGTGGGCTCGGCCACGTCCTCGATCTTGAGTACGTCAACGTCACCGAACTCGTTTAATCTGACCGCTTTCATCTGAGGGCTCTCCCTGTTCGCCGGATAGGGTTCTGGACTACCGGGCTTACTCGTAACCCCGGAACTGGGGCGAGGTGAGCACGTCGGAGTTTATCACCCGGACCGGCTCGCCACTGACGAATGCGCGGACGTTCTCGATGATTCCGGCGTAGAAGGCCCGGTAGCTCTCTTCGGTGACGTAGCCCAGATGGGGGCAGATCAGGGTGTTGGGTGTCTTGAACAAGGGATGGTCTTTGGGCAGGGGCTCGACATCGAAGGTATCCAGGGCCGCTCCAGCGATGGCTTTCCGCTCCAACACGTCGATCAGGGCCTTTTCGTCAACAATCGGGCCACGGGATATGTTCACCAGGTAGGCAGTGGGCTTCATCAAGGCCAATTCAGGTGCGCCGACCAGGCCCCGGCTGCGGTCGCTGAGCACCAGATGGACCGAAACGATGTCCGCTTCTTTGAATAGAGTTTCCTTATCCACGAGGGTAGCCTGGCATTCCTTGGCCCGCTCGGCGGTCATGTTCTGGCTCCAGGCGATGATGTTCATGTCGAAGGCCGCACCGACCCTGGCGACCAAGGACCCGATATGGCCCAACCCCAGCAATCCCAAGGTCTTGCCCTTGAGTCCCACCCCGACCGTGGTGCCCCAGGTCCCTTCTCTGGACCGTTGTTCCTCCTCATGGATGTGCCGCAGCATGGCGATTATCAGCCCCCAGGTGAGTTCGGTCGGGCCCTCGCCGGCGCCGCTGGCGCCACAGACCGGGATGCCCAGGTCGGTGGCTGCCTGCATGTCGAATGACGCGTTACGGAGGCCGGTGGTCATCAGCAGCCGCAATTTGGGCAGCCGGGATAGTATGGAGCGGGTGAAAGGGGTGCGCTCCCGCATCCCCATGACCATGTCGAAATCTTTGAGCCGTTCCACAAGTTGGTCTTCATCGGCGATGTGATCGTGGAAATACTCGACCTCGGTGCCCGGCGGCAACTGAGACCAGTCGCCCAGGTCCTTGGCAGTCGCTTGGTAATCGTCCAATACTGCTAGTTTCAACTTGGTCAACTCCCTACTTGATTAAATCAGGGTATTACTTGAAGGCCGGCATGACCTTTTCGGTGACGATGCGCAGGCTGCGCAGGACCCGTTCTTCGGGGATCAGGCCGCGAATTAGTCGCATGAGCAAAGCCACATTCAAAAATACTTCATGGCGGCCCTTAGGGTCAAGAAAAAAGTCGGTCTACCCAGTCTTGACCGGCCCAGTCCGGCGGGCTACCCTTAGCGTCTCAATTGCCAGCATTAGTCTGGCAAAGGTCTTGAAGCTGAGTTGACGAGGCGGCGGATGGAATCGAGCCAGTACGACATCGCGATCATCGGAGGCGGCATCCTGGGGCTGTCCACCGCCATGCAATTGCTGGAACGAGTTCCTAGCTGGCGCGTGGCGGTGCTGGAGAAAGAGGAAAACCTGGCCACCCACCAGACCGGACACAACAGCGGCGTGATGCACTCGGGGATCTATTACCGGCCTGGCTCCCAGAAGGCCCAATTCTGTGTGGCCGGCCGGAATAATATGGTCCGGTTCTGTGAGGAGAATGAGATCGAATTCCAGCAGTGTGGCAAGGTCATCGTCGCCCTCAATGAGTCAGAACTTGGCCGCCTGCAGGACCTTTACGAGAGAGGAACGGCCAACGGAGTGCCCGACTTGGAGATCGTCGGTCCGGAGCGGCTAAAAGAGATCGAACCCTACACCGTGGGGGTGCGCGCCCTGTGGGCGCCCCACACCGGCATCGTCGACTTCAGCAAGGTGGCCGCCGCCTTCGCCGGCAAGTTCCAACAAGCCGGCGGAGACATCTTCACTGGAGCACTGGTGCGCAAGATCACCCACTCCTCAGGCTCGCTGGCATTGGAGACAACCAAGGGGACGCTCCAAGCCAAACATCTCATCAACTGCGCCGGGTTGTATGCCGATAAGGTGGCCTCCATGACCGGCGAGAAAGTCGGGATCCGGATAATTCCTTTCCGGGGCGAGTATTACACCCTCCGTCCGGAGAGCCATCACATGGTTTCCGGGTTGATCTACCCGGTCCCTGACCCTCAGTTCCCGTTCCTGGGCGTGCACTTCACCCGCAACATCAAGGGCCACGTCGAAGCCGGCCCCAACGCTGTGATGGCCCTGCGGAGGGAGGGCTACCGCAAACGGGACTTCAGCCTTGGCGACAGTCTCGGAAATCTGGCCTATCCCGGATTCTGGAAGATGGCGTTTAAATTCTGGAAGATCGGCCTCGGAGAGGTCTACAGGTCATACAACAAGCGGGTGTTCCTGCGCGACCTGCAGCGGCTTTTGCCGGATATCAAGGACTCGGACCTAGCCGGCGGCGGCTCCGGTGTCCGGGCCCAGGCGGTGGCCAGGGACGGCTCGCTGTTGGACGACTTCAGCATCATTCAAGGGCGCGGCGCCATCCACGTGCTGAACGCCCCGTCGCCCGGCGCAACATCGTCGCTGGCCATCGGGGAGCACATCGCCGGCCTGGCGCTGGAGAATTTCGGAGCGCCGGCCTAGCCATGCGGGATGATCGCTGCAAACGCCGAGTCAGCATCCGGGAATCACACCTGGAAGGCCGGCGTCAAAGCTGGCTAAGCTGGGCGTGCATAATGTTGCCGGGGAACCTGGCCGTGGGTATAATCTGGCCTGCCGGTGGTACCGGCGCAGGGAGGCGTGCTGGCATTGCTGGTTGAGACTGAGCGCGAACTGGACCTGGGCTCCTTTACCGCGACGCAGGACTCGGTTGACGAGTACCTGCTTGCTGTCGGCGACGCCCTCCCCATCTATCAAGACACCGGCATCGCGCCGCCCCTGTACTCGGCAGCCTCGGCATTGGGCGCACTGCTTCGTAAGCTCGCCCTCCCTTCGGGCGCCATCCATAGTTTGCAGGAAGTTGAAACCGTGACGCCCGTCGCCATCGGCGGCGAGGTAAAGATCACCGCTCTGGTGGAAAAACCGCGCCGGCGCGCCGGCCTCGAGTTCTTAACCGTGGTCTGCAGCGTGGAGTCTGGCGGCGTGCTGGCGCTCAAGTCTAAAAGTACCGTGCTCGTGCTCAGCGAGGACCCCCCTGCGCCGCCGCCTCAGGCAACGCAAATGGAAGCCAAGGGACAGGATACCGGGCCCCTGCAAAGCGGCCTGGCGGTCGTTTCAAAAGAGATCAGCCAAGAGCGGTTGAACGCCTACGCCAGGGCGTCGGGCGACGACAATCCCCTGCACCGTGACCCGGAATTCGCCGCCGGGACCCAGTTCGGCGGAATCATCGCCCACGGCATGCTAACCCTGGCCTTTGTGTCCGAGATGATGGCCGCCGCCCACGGGCGGGACTGGCTGGAATCGGGGGGCCTCCGGGTCCGGTTTAAAGGCGCCGCGTACCTGGGCGACCGGGTCGAGGCCTGGAGCGGTCCGGCCAAGGAAAAGGGCTCATCCCGAACTTATCCGGTGGGCATTAGGAACAGGACCAGCGGGCAGGAATTGATAGCTGGCACGGCCAGTTTGCGTATAAATCAGGTGTAAGGACCTTTAGCGAATGGCACGGTGGTCCCCGGCGGGACGCCAGTCAGACGAGGCAGGAACACGATGCAGAAAAAGATGGATGACGGAGCGGCGCCGGTGCGGGTGGCCATGGACGCCATGGGCGGAGACCACGGGCCGGTTGAGACGGTGCAGGGCGCCATCGCGGCCGCCAAGGCCACCAATGCAGAGATAATACTCGTGGGCGACCCGGACCCGGTGGAGCGGGAATTGGCCAAACACGATCTATCTGGCCTCTCCGTTCGCGTTGTGCCCTCCGAGGATAAGATCCGCGACGACGAGCACCCGGTGCGGGCCATGCGCACCAAGCCGAATTCCTCAGTGGCCGTTGCCACGCGGCTGGTCAAAAGCGGCGAAGCCGACGTCATGGTCTCCATGGGGTCCACCGGCGGCTCGATGGCCAGCGCGGTCCTGACCTTGGGCCTGATGGAAGGGCTGGAGCGGCCCTGCCTGGGCGGTCCGTTCCTGGGTTTGGCCCCCAATACCGTGTTGGTGGACATCGGCAGCAATCTTGACTGCCGGCCGGGGCTGCTGCTCAGCTTCGCGTCCATGGGTGTTACCTGGGCCCGCACCTACATGGGGATCGAGAACCCCAGGGTGGCCCTGCTCAGTGTTGGTTCCGAAGCGGCCAAGGGCAATAAGCAGGTCCAAGAGGCCTATCGATTATTCCAAGACAGCGATATGAACTTCGTCGGCAACGTCGAAGGGATGGATTTCTTCACCGAAAAGGCCGAAGTTATCATCTGTGACGGTTTCGTTGGCAACATCCTGATCAAATTCACCGAAGGTCTCGGCGCGGCCTTCGCCGCCTTCGCCAAGAAGCGGCTGTCCTCGGCGCTGGACGAAGTCACCGTGTCCAAATTCGCCGCCGAGTTGGTCCAATTGACCAACCGCACCCGCACCAACGGTGGCCCGCTATTCGGAGTCAACGGCCCAGTGATATTGGGCCACGGTTCCAGCCGGGCCGATGAGATACTGGCCGCGGTGAATACCTCCGTCCGCTACGTGCGGCTGGGCCTGGTCGAAATCATGCGGGCAGACCTTGCTTCCATGAATCAGACCGCCGGGAATCAGACCGCCGGGAATCAGAACGCCGGGAATCAGAACGCCGGAAACAAGAGCGCGGGGAGCAAAAAAGCCGGCATAAAAGCGGCCGGCAGCGGCGCGGGTAGGTAACGCCACCCGATGCCCGGCATCGACCTGGGTGGTAAGGTCGCACTGGTTACCGGAGCTTCCCGGGGCATCGGCGCTGTGGTCGCCAGCCGCCTCGCGGAGGCCGGCGCCAAGGTCGGTGTTAATTATCACGCCAGCCCTGATGCCGCCGCAAAGGTCGTTGATTCGATAAACAAGGCCGGTGGGGAAGCCCACCTGGTCGGCGGGGACGTTTCCCAAGTAGAAGCCGCGGAATCCGTCGTCAAACAGGTCGTGGAACACTTCGGCAGGATCGATATCCTCGTGAACAACGCCGGTATCAACAAGGACCAATTGTTGATACGGATGAAGCCGGAAGACTTCGACAGCGTCATCAGTGTGAACCTGCGCGGCGCGTTCCTCTGCACTAAGTATGTAATGACCCATCTGATCCGGCAGAGGTCGGGCCGGGTGATCAACATGTCCTCGGTCGTGGGTCTATCCGGAAATCCCGGCCAGGCCAACTACGCCGCGGCCAAGGCCGGACTGATCGGTCTGACCAAGGCGGTGGCCCGGGAGGTCGCCTCCCGCAACGTCACCGTCAACGCCCTGGCCCCCGGATACATCACCACCTCGATGGTGGAAGAGATACCAGAGGAAAAGCAGGCGCAGATACTGGCCCGGATACCCATGGGCCGGTTCGGTACCCCCGAGGATGTGGCCGAGGCGGTGGTCTTTCTGTGCAGCGACGGGGCCAGTTACATCACGGGCCAGGTCCTGACCATCGACGGCGGCATGATCGCCTGATGCTGGCCAGGCGCGGCCGGCTTCTTTGTTCCGCCGCAACCTGTATCGGTTTTTTGGCGGCCGCCTGCGGCGGCTCCGGAATCTCAGTCACCCCAGACGCAACATTGACGCCCGCGTCTCCGGCAACCTCAAACCCCACGGCCACTTCACCGCCGGCAATCACGGCTCTACCCACGTCTCCGCCAACCAGCACCATCGTGGCCATCGCCGCGGCCACCACCGTGCCCACGGCTACACCTTCCCCAACCGCTACGCTTACGCCCACGCAAATCTCTACTCCCACTCCCACACCAACGCCCACGCCTGCGCCGACACCCACTCCCACTCCCCCAACGCCCACGCCCGTGCCCATTGGCCAGCGCACGGCCATCGACCGTCCGGACGACTCGGACCTGCCCCAGATCCACCTGGTCTACGCGGTCCCGGCCGACGGGGTGGACCGTTCATTGGACACCAACGGGGCGATCAGGACATCCGTTGAGTCAATCAGCCACTGGTTCAATACTGAGTCCGGCGGCCTGAACCTGCGGTGGGATACCTACAAAGGGGAGTTGGACGTCACCTTTTTTCGGTTGGCGTTAAATGAATTTATGGTCACCGCCTCGGGAGCCTTTGTTCGAGACGTGCTGGAACTGGAGTTGAAAGCCGCCGGCGCCATCCGGCCCAATAAGCAATACATGGTGTTCTATGACGGTGGCAGCACCTACTCCTGCGGCGGAGGGGCCTGGCCTCCCCTGATCTACGGTGTTGTGAGCGCCATGTATTTGCAGGGGGAGCCCCCCGGTGGGATCGGTTGCAACACAAACCGATTGGGAGCTTCTCCGACCGCCACCGGATACCTGGATATCGCCATGCTCCACGAATTCATCCACTCACTGGGCTTGGTGTCCACCTGTGCGCCCAGTCATCATCTTTCGGGCCATGTTTCCGACTCCCCTAATGACCTGATGTGGTCTGGGGATGCCCCGTGGGAGCTGCCGCCCAGGTTGGACATCGGCAACGACGATTATTTTCGGCACGGGAATCCAGATTGTCCCGACCTGGCGAACGTGGGCTACATCGACCCCTTGCCGGACAATTACTGGCTGCCACCAGGTGTCTCTCCTTAGGTTGGCTCCCTTTTCGCAGGCCCGGTGGAGTAATTGCCGCGGGGCCGTTAAAATTAGGAAACTTCAGTGGCTAGTCCACCCAGACCGGAGGCCCGCATGCGCACGACCACCAAGTTCCGCCAACTGCTCAAGGAGCCGGGAATCATCCAGGCGCCGGGGGCCTATGACTGCCTCACCGCCAAGATAATCGAGAAAGCCGGTTTCCCGGCGGTGTACATGACCGGGGCCGGAACGTCGGTGGCGCAGCTTGGCTACCCAGACCTGGCGCTGGCGACCATGACCGAGATGGTGGCCAACGCCGCATCCCTCACGGAGGTGCTGGAGGTGCCGGTGATCGCCGACGCCGACACGGGCTACGGCGGCATCTTGAACGTGCGCAGGACCGTCCGGCAGTACGAGCGGGCCGGCGTGGCGGCCATCCATATCGAGGACCAGGAATCGCCCAAGCGCTGCGGCCACCTGGACGACAAGAAGGTCATCTCCACCCAAGACATGGTCCAGAAGATACGGGCCGCGGTGGACGCCCGCACCGACGATGACTTCACCATCATCGTGCGCACCGATTCCATCGCGGTAACGGGCTGGGACGACGCCATGCACCGTTGCGAGGAGTACATGAAGGCCGGGGCCGACGTATTGTTCGTCGAAGCCCTGCGCACGCCCGAGGAGGTGGAACGGGCCGCCAAGAATCTGGATATCCCGCTGCTCTTCAATTTTGTCGAGTCGGGGAAGTCCCCGTTGCTCTCGGCCTCGGAGTTGGAGAGTTTCGGCTTCAAGATCGTGATCTATCCGGCCAGCGCCCTATTGTCGGTCACCCACGTCGTGGGGCAGGTCATGGCCCAGTTGAAAGAAAAGGGCACCACCGCTCATCTGATGGACAACATGGTCACCTTGGAGGACTGCTTCGAGACCATGGGGCTGTCCAGCATGCTGGCCGAGGACGCCAGGTTTGCACAAGACCAAGGAGCCCTGACCGGGCGTTAACCGGGGCCCACACCCCATCGAGTTTTTGCTCTTCCTGGGTCAGAGTTGGCCTGTCATTCCGTGCTTCGTGTCTCTAAGATAGAGGTATGGTGGAGAGCGCATCAAACGCCGGGCCTAATGACGAAAGATTTCTGGAGCGGTTGCCAATCGAGCTGTCCCGCTGGGAGTCCGACGGCGTCATCACGGCCGAGCAGGTCCAGGCCATACGCGCCCGCTATTCCCCGGCGGAGCTAGCCCCCCGGGCCCGGCGGGCCCAAGGAAGACTGGTCACCGGCCTGTCCATGATCGGCGCTGTCCTGGTGGGACTTGGCGTGATACTTTTCTTCGCTGCCAATTGGGACAGCATCGACCGCTGGCCGAAGCTGGGCATCATCCTCGCCGCCATCGTCTTTGCCCATGGGCTGGGCTATTACCTGCGCTACCACCGCGGCCACCGCCGGGTTGGCTCGGCGGTGGTGCTGGTGGCCTGCTTGATCTATGGAGCGGGCGTGCATCTGGTGGGCCAGGTCTACAACGTTGATGTGAACGACCCCCGGTTGATGCTGTTCTGGTTCTTGGGCGTTCTGCCCCTGGTCTACATCGTCAGGTCTCAACCCATCCAATTTCTGGGATTGGTCCTCTTCTTTCTGGCGCTGGGCTTCCGTCTGCCCGGCTGGATCGACGGTGTCTCGAGGGGTGAGGCAGTCTTGGCCGCCTCCCTGTTCCTGGTCCTGGGGTTATTGATCCTGGCCGTTGGGCGGATGAAAGAGGAGATCGTGGCTCTTCGCCCCTATTCAGAAGTCTTCCAACTGGTGGGCATGATCACGGCTTTTGGAGCGGTTTTCGTGCTGACCTTCAAGGATGTGTTCGACTCCTTCGACGAAGGACTGTATATCCAGGGTGAAACTGAGTTGGCGTTCCAGGTCTTGATCGTGGTGGCCGGCGCGCTGACGCTGGCATTAGCCTTGGCGACCGTCTGGCTCCACCGGCGCAACGAACAGAAGTTCACCCTCAACGGGATCGAGGGCATCGCCATAGCCATCCTGCTCGCAGCGGCATACGTGGTGGTTGTGGTGGACTCAGGGGGCGAGGTCTTCTACGCGGTGGTCTTCAACGCCCTGTTGGCCCTCGCTCTGATCGGAGTGTTGGTCTCAGGGTACCTGCGCGGCCGGGAGGCCTGGGTCAACATCGCCCTGGTCTTCACCGGAATCAACGTCATAGTCCGTTACTTTGAATATAGCTGGGACCTGCTGGACCGGTCGTTGATCTTCGTGGCGGCGGGCGTGATCCTGCTATTGGGCGGGTATCTGGTGGAGCGGGGCCGGCAGAAGATGCTGGAACGCATCAGAGCGGTGGCGGCATCCAGATGAGCCGCCTCATGAAGATTGCGTTCTGGGCCACGGTGGCCGGGCAGATCATCCTGCTGCTGGCATTCATCGCCGTCAAAGAGAACACCCTGCGCTCGGGGACCAGCGTGCTGCTGCAGACGGTCCCAGTTGACCCCCGGTCTCTGCTCCAGGGCGATTACGCCATCTTGGGCTACGAGATCGCTGAGCTACCTGCCTGGGCCACCGACAGCAAGCTGGGCGACAGATTCTTTGTCGAGTTGATCGAAGGCGAGGACGGCGTTTGGCGGGCGGGCCGGTACAGCCGGGAAAAGTTTGAGGAAGACGGAGTGTTCATCAAGGGCACGGTGAACTCGCGGGGGCGTTTGGACCTGGGCATCGGCACCTATTTCATTCCCGAGGGGACCGGGAGGATCATCGAACAGGCGGTAGACGTGAAGGTCCGGGTGGCCGTCAGTTCCGGCGGCACAGCGGTGATCGAAGAACTACTGGTGGACGGTGCGCCGTTTGACCCGAGAAGCGTGGTCCAACCCCTACGACCGCCGGAAGGTGAGCCGCTGCCTCCCGGGCAGGCCCGGCCGCTATCAGGAGGGGCGGTAGGGGTGGCCGATTTCAACATCAACGTGAATGGCGATGCTTTAGAGTTCCGCAACGCCTTCATGCTCGCGTTGCCTGGCGTGGAAATAGTGGTGACTTTCAACAATTCATCCTCGGTCAACTCGCATAACCTGGTGATCGTCCAACCGAGGACCAAAGACGCAGTTGCAGCCGACGGCATCGTTGCCGGTCCGGCCAACGACTGGGTGCCTCCGGGCGACCCTAGAGTGATTGCCAGCACGAGGTTGGTGGCTCCTGGCTCCACCGGCGAAGTCAGATTCATGGCGCCTAAGCCAGGTCTTTATCAGTTCGTCTGCACCTTCCCCGGCCATAACTTAACCATGTTCGGTGACTTTATCGTGTTAGATCCAGCGCGGGGAGATGAGCCGCAGCGTGATCGTTAAGGCGGGGTAAAAATATGTCGAACGTAGTGCTGGTCATAGACATGGTCAAAGGGTTCTTGGAGCCGGGCCACAATCTCTACTGCGGCGATGAGTCCCGGGAGATCATACCCAGGGTCCACGGACTTCTGGAGCGGGAGCAGGCCGCCGGTTCGGTGATTATCTTCATCTCGGACCACCACGACCCCGATGACCTGGAGTTCCAGGTGTTCCCGGTCCACTGCGTCAAGGGCACCGAAGAGCCCAACGTGATACCCGAACTGGCCGAGTTCGTGACCGGGGACAACGTCATCCCCAAGAACCGGTACAGCGGGTTCTTCAACACGACTCTGGAAGCCCGGCTGGCCGCCGCGTCTCCGGGTAAGATCATCATCTGCGGCGTCTGCACCGACATCTGCGTCCTGCACACCGCCTCCGACGCCCGCAACCGGGACTACGCGGTTGAAGTGCCCTCTGATTGCGTGGCCAGCTTCAACCCCGACGCCCATGAGTGGGCCCTCTCTCATCTGAAAAACATCCTTGGCGCATCGGTGCTTTAGGCCGGCAGCTTGATAGAAGCCTACGAAATGGCTTCGGCTATCACCGCCTCGGCCACCTCGTCATCGGTCATCCCCAATATCTCTCGGAGCACCTGCTCGTTGTGCTGGCCCAAGACCGGCGCCGGGAAGCGTGGGCCGCTGTCGTAGCCCCTGATTCGGAACTGGTGACCGGCGTAGGGCACCGTGCCCATCTCTTGATGCTCCAGGGGGCGGAAATAATTCCGGTGCGCCAACTGGGGGTCGGTCTCTAGGTCGCTGCTCCGCTGCACAACCCCGGCCGGCACCCCGTGGGACAGGAGCAACTGCATCAGCGCCTTTGGTTCTTGGTCCTTGGTCCATTCACCGATGTGCTGGTCGATGGTGTCGTGGTTGTCCAGCCGTCCCTCCATGGTGCCGAGTCCCTCGTCTTGGGCCCAGGCCGGTCCTCCCATGGCCCGCTGCAACGCCTCCCACTGTTCTTCGGTCTCCACGGCGATGGTGCACCACCGGTCATCCCCGGCGCAGGGGTAGGCTCCCTGGGGCGCGAAGTACCGGGACCGGTTCCCGTTGCGGGTGACGCCCCGTCCATTTGCGCCGTAGTCCATGATCTGGGGCGATAGGAAATGGAGTGACATCTCAAGCTGGGAGGCGTCGATATGCTGGCCCTGGCCCGTCCGGCGGCGGTGGTCCAAAGCGGCCATGATCGTCGCCGCCAATATCCGGGGGGACACGGCATCCGTGTAGGCCGTCCAGGGTCCGTCGGGCGCCAAATCAGGCCACCCGGTGGTCTCGTAAAAACCGGCGATGGACGCTGCGTGGAAGCCGTATCCGGAGAAGGCGGCGGCGGGGCCGGTCTGCCCCATGAGGCAGGTGCTGGCCATCACGATGGAAGGGTTTAACTGCCGGGCGGTCTCGTAACCGATGCCCAGGGAGTCCACCGTACCCGGCGTGAAGCTCTCAATGAAAACGTCGGCCCAGGATATGAGGCGTTTGGCTATGTCCAGTCCCGCCGGGTTCTTCAGGTCCACGCACAGCCCCAACTTCGAAGCGTTGATATCCCCAAAGAAATGGGTGCGGTCGGGGCCGGGAACGCCGTCCTTGAAAGGACCGGCAGTCCGGAGAATATCCAAGGGTGTGGCTGCTTCGACCCGGACCGTGGTCGCGCCGTGGTCGGCCAGGTACTTGACCGTAGTGGGTCCGACGATCACCCAAGAAATATCAACAACCTTGAGTCCGTCGAATGGCAATGGAACTGCCATCATCCGCTCCTCTAACCGGCCTTTCCGCCGGCCGCAAGATTTATCTCGTCATCGCTAAGTCCCAGCATGGTGTTCAGGACTTGGCGGTTGTGCTCACCCAGCGCGGGAGCCCAACGCCTCACGCTCATAGGTGTTTCCGACAAACGGGCCACCACCCCCGGCGCCCTGGTCTCCGAGCCGTTGGGCAGGGGCGCCGGCAGCCAGTATTCCCGTTCTTCCAGTTGCTGGAACCCGGCTAAATCCCCCATGTCGTTCACCGGGGCCAGGCCCACTCCCTCCCGCAGGCCCCGCTCCAGCAGATGTTTCTTGGTGTATTTGGCGACGTATCTGGTGATGGTGTCCAGAACATCTTCCAAACTGTAGGCTACGGGCTGACCTTGAAGAAAACGGATGTGGTAGCTGGGCCATTCTTCCCCGTCGATCCAACTTTCGGGCACCAGTCCATCCTCCACGAACCAGGGCACCATCACCGCCAGCGTGGGACCGCTGGGTATGAGCACGATATAGCCGTCGGCGCAGTCGAATACCACTGGGAACGTAACCTGGCCCAGTTGAAGCAGAGACCCGGCGCGTTTGTAGTCGTGCCCCTGAATGGCGTGGGCGGACACCCCTTGAAGCATGGTCGCCGTCATCGCAGTCTGTGCGGAGACATCAACGAATTGGGCCTCCCCAGTGCGCAGCATCAGGGCATGGGCGGTCAGAGCGGCGGTTGCGGCCTCCGCCCCGGCGTGCAACCAGACCTGGGGCACCGAGATGCGGACCGGGGCCCGTTCAGGCACTCCTTGGAGGCTCATGGGACCGCCCATGGCGGCGATGGTCAGGTCGCTGGCTGGGAAATCGGCGTAGGGACCGTCCAACCCGTAGGCGGAGATGGCAACGTGGATGATCTTGGGGTTTATCTCTCGCAAGACATCGAAGCCCAATCCCAGACTGTCCAGGGTGGCTGGTTGGCCTGATTCAAATAGAAAGTCCGCCTTTTCGACCAGCGCCTTCAGCGCGTTTCGGCCCGCTTCGACCTCCAGTTCCAGGATTATTCCCTGTTTATTCCGGTTGAACGCGAAGAAAGGCAGACTGCGTTCGGACTCGGGCGCCCCGTCGATGAACGGCGGCTCGCTCCGGCCGGCCGCGCCGGAGGGAGGTTCCACTTTGATGACCGTGGCGCCCATGTCGCCCAGCAGCATGCTGGCCAGGTCGCCGTGGCCGCCGGTTAGGTCCAGCACCGTGTAAGGACTGAGCATAAAGGGTACCTCGATTGGGCTGCGCCCGGCCCCGGGAATGGCCTGCGCCCGGACTCGGATGGGCGATTATAGCACGGGGAAAGGGGACCTCACCGCGCCGATTACGAGGCTAAAATCGCGCCTTCGTCCTTGCTATTGCTGGAAACCCCCAGGTATCATGAGCCTGATACTCATGTTGGGAACGGGCCGGCCAGCCGGGCCCCCCAGTGAGGAAGGCGCGATGCTCTACCGCACATATAGGTATTCCCAATGGGACGGCAGCCAGCGGATCTTCGAATTCGACGCCGACCAGTTGATGGACCTTCTTTCTGAAGACATCCTGAACCATGGCGATGTCATGCAGGCCCTCCGGGATATGATGCGCCAGGGACTCCGGGACCGCGACGGACAGCAGATGCCGGGCCTGCGGGACCTGATGGAGCAGTTGAAGAACCAGCGCCGCCAGCAACTGCAACAGCACAACATGGACTCGGTGGTGGACGACCTCAAAGAACGGCTGGAAGACATCGTTAAGACCGAGCGCGAGGGAATCACCCGCCGGCTGGACGAGGCGTCAAATCAGGTCGAGGCCAACGATGGCGAAGACAGGTCCCAGCAAGAAAGCCTGCTTGACCTGCTAAAGAAGCGCGCCGAACATAACCGTGAGAAGCTGGACGATCTTCCCGAAAGCCCTGCCGGACAGATAAAGGAGTTGCTGGAGTACGACTTCATCGACCCCGAGGCCCAACGGAAGTTCCAGGAACTTCTGGACATGCTGAAAAGCCAGATGGCCCAGAACATGGGCCAGCAGATGGTGGACCAGGTCAAGGGCATGTCGGAAGAGGACATGGCCGCCACCCGCGAGATGATGCGGCAGCTCAACCAGATGATCCGCGACAAGATGGCCGGCCAGGAACCGGACTTCGACGGCTTCATGCAACAGTTCGGCCAGATGTTTGGGGACAACCCGCCCCAGAGTTTCGATGAACTGATGGAGCAGCTGCAGCAGCAGCTAGCCCAGATGCAATCCATGCTGGACAGCATGTCGCCCGAAGCCCGCCGCGAGATGGAAGACGCCCTGGCCCAGGCGCTGGACCCCGAGACCCAGCGGGAGATGGCCCAGTTCGCCGCCCTCATGGAACAGTTGATGCCCATGGACGACCTGCGCCGTCAGTATCCCTTCCTTGGGGACGACAGCCTGACCATGGAGCAGGCCATGGAGATGATGCGCGGCCTTCAGGAACTGGACCAATTGGAACAGTCGCTTCAGGAAGCCATGCGCACCGGGAACATGGATGACATCGATCCGGACAAGCTGGCCGAATTGTTGGGGGACGAGGCCCGCCGTATCTACGACGAACTTGACCGGCTGCGGAAGCTGCTCCAGGAGTCGGGATACGTGACCGGCGACGACAAGATGGACCTTACCGCGCGGGGCATTCGCCGCATCGGCCAGAAGGCGCTGAAAGAGGTCTTTGCTCACCTCAAGAAAGACCGGATCGGCAACCACCTGATGGACGCCCGAGGCGCCAACGGCGACCGGACGGGCGAGACCAAGGCCTACGAATTTGGCGACCCGTTTGATGTCGATCTGCAGACCACGGTGAAGAACGCGGTCCTCAGGGGCGGACCTGGTGTCCCCGTGCGGCTCAGCCCCAAGGACTTTGAGGTCTACCGGAACGAGCATATGACCAGGGCCGCCACCGTCCTTTTACTGGACCAAAGCAGGTCCATGGGCTTGTTCAACAACTGGCAGGCGGCCAAGAAAGTCACCCTGGCCCTGATGGCATTGATGCGCAGCCAATACCCCAGGGACACCCTTCACATCATCGGGTTCTCCGACTATGCAAGGGAGATCAAGGAAGAAGACCTGGCCAAATGCACCTGGAACTCTTGGGTCTCGGGCACCAACCTGCATCACGCCTTGATGCTCTCCCGGAAACTGCTCTCTAAAGAGAAGGGCGGCACCCGCCAGATATTGGTGGTGACCGACGGCGAGCCCACCGCTCACTTGGAAGGAGACCGGGCATTCTTCGCCTATCCGCCCAGCCACCGCACCGAGCTGGAGACCTTGAAAGAGGTGCGCCGTTGCACTAAGGAAGACATCGTGATCAATACCTTCATGCTGGAGAACAACTACCAACTGGTCAACTTTGTGGAACGCATGACCCGCATCAACAGCGGCAGGGCCTTCTACAGCAGCGCCGCCAACCTGGGCGAATACCTGCTGGTTGACTACGTGTCCAACCGCCGGAAGCGGTTTTCGGCTTAAACCAACGCTGAAATCGTGTCAAGATTCCCGGGCCGGGCCTGCCCCTCTTATGCGAAGGCGTTGGCTCTGTTAAGATAATTGCACAACCGAATAGTTCCCAGGGTCGTGCGGCCGGTCTAAATGAGACTTGGCCACACTTTTAAGACGGTCCCGAGAGGCTGGCAAAGTAGAGCGTCCCGAATCTCCGCAGAGTGTTTCCCAAGCGCTCTTCGTGTGAGTTGCTCACGCCCTTGCCAGTTGACGGCAAGGGTTTTTTGTTGGCCGGTTATGACACGGCGGCCACCCAGGTAAGCGAATGCAAGAACGACAGATAATGAACCAAGAGGACGTGCGCCGGGCCCTTGATAGGGTGGCCCACGAGATCCTTGAGCGCAACCGGGGAGCGGAAGACCTGGTGATCGTGGGTATCCACACCAGGGGGGTCCATCTCGCCCGCCGCATCGCCGCGAACCTGGCGAAGTTCGAAGGCGTCGAGGTCCCGGTGGCAACCTTGGATGTCAGCCTCTACCGGGACGACCTCCGGGTCCGTGACCAGTCCCAGACCAAGCTCCAGCCCACGGACATACCCATGGGTATCCAAGGCAAGCGCGTGATTCTGGTTGATGACGTTCTATACACCGGCCGGACCATCCGCGCCGCCATGGACGCTCTGGTGGACTTTGGCCGGCCACAGCAGATCCAGTTGGCCATCCTGTTGGACCGGGGCCACCGGGAGTTGCCCATCCGGGCTGATTACGTTGGCCAGAACCTGCCCACAGCCATCAGCGAGCGGGTGAAGGTGCGCCTGATGGAGACCGACGGCACCGACGAGGTGGCCTTGATTTTCGAAGACTTAGAGACGGCGGAATAACAAGTATGAGCCTCTCCAGAACGATCGAAACCCCGGAAATCGACGGAGCGCTGGCCAAGAAACCAACACCGCGTAAGCACGTCTTGGACCTGGACGATTTCTCCCGAGAGGAGATCGCCGGCGTCTTGGAATCCGCCCGCAGCATGAAAGAGGTGCTGGGGCGGGATATCAAGAAGGTCCCAGCCCTTCGCGGCAAGGTGGTGGTGACCCTGTTCTACGAGGCCAGCACCCGCACCAGGATCTCATTCGAAGAGGCGGGGAAGGTGCTGAGCGCCGACGTGATCAATATGTCGGCGTCGGGCAGCAGCGCCGAAAAGGGCGAGTCGCTGCTGAATACCGCCCTGACTATCCAGGCCATGGGCGTGGACACAATCGTGATACGCCACCCCCACTCCGGTGCGCCCTACCTGCTGGCCCAGCACCTGGACAAGGTCAGCGTGATCAATGCGGGAGACGGCCTCCACGCTCACCCCACCCAGGCCCTGCTGGACCTTTACACGGTGCAGGACAAGCTGGGCAGTCTGGAAGGTCTGAAGTTGGTCATTGTTGGCGATGTGCTCCACAGCCGGGTGGCCCGCTCCGACATCTGGGGATTCGCCAAGATGGGGGCCAAAGTGGTCCTGTCCGGGCCCGCCACCCTGATGCCGGCCGACCTGATGCGCTCAAGTAAGAGCATCGCCCGGTCACCGTTCGCCTCCATGGTTGAGGTGGACACCGACCTGGACCGGGCCATCGAAGGGGCCGATGTGGTTATGGCCCTGCGGTTGCAGCAGGAGCGGCAGAATGCCGGGTTCCTACCCAGTCTGCGGGAGTACATCCGCCGCTGGCAGGTCACTGATGCCCGCCTGGACCGGGCCAAGCCCGGCGTAATGGTGATGCACCCCGGACCGATGAACGAAGGCATCGAGATCAGCACCAGCGTCGCCCACGGCGGAAGCTCGGTGATCGAAGAACAGGTTACCAACGGGGTGGCCGTGCGCATGGCCTTGCTCTACCAATTGACCATCGGTCCCGGCCAGGAATCCTAGGCCATTATGCAAGACGAAATCAAGAACGCGGGAGATGTGTGTGGAAGCCGGTAACATCGTGATTCGCCGCGCCAGGATAGTCGACCCCAGCCGTCAATTGGACCGGGTCGGCGATCTATTGATTGGCAGCGGGGAGATATTGGCCGCCGGAAGATTGGGAGTGGACCGCATACCCGACGGCTGCCGGGTCATCGACGGCGCCGGTCTGGTGGCCAGCCCGGGCTTTATCGACTTGCACTGTCATCTTCGCGAGCCGGGCTTTGAGTACAAAGAGACCATCGCCGCCGGTTCCAGGGCCGCGGCCAAAGGCGGTTTCACCACCCTCTGCGCCATGCCCAACACCGACCCTCCCATCGACAACGCCGCGGTGGTCGAATTCATCCATCAGCGGGCCCGCCGAGATTCTGTGGTGCGTATCCTGCCCATCGGATGTGTCACCAAGGGGCGGAAGGGCCACCAACTTGCCGAGATGGAAGAGCTGGCCAGCGCCGGCGTGGTGGCCTTCAGCGACGACGGCGACCCGGTATACGACGCCAACCTGATGCGCCTGGCGCTGATCTACAGCTTGGACCTGGGCCTGCCCATCAGCAACCATTGCCAGGACCTTTCGCTGTCTTGCAACGGAGTCATGGCCGAAGGCCCGGTGGCGACGCACCTGGGCTTGGATGGCATCCCCGCCGCGGCGGAAGAGGCGATGATCGCCAGAGACATCGCCCTGGCCGAGGCCACCGGCGGACGGCTCCATATCGCCCACCTCAGCACCGCCGGCAGCGTGCCCCTGGTGCGCGAGGCCAAGGAGCGGGGTCTTTCGGTGACGGCTGAGGTCTGCCCGCACCACCTGACAACCACCGAACAATGGGTAATGGGCCGCAAGGGCGAGCCCGCCGTTGCGGCCGGCGGACTGGCCTACGACACCAGCACCAAGGTATATCCGCCGCTGCGCTCCCAAAGGGACGTTGACGCTCTGGTCCAAGCCCTGGCCGACGGTGTGATCGACTGCATCGCCACCGACCACGCACCCCATGACCTGACCAGCAAACAGGTTACCTACCAGGAAGCGGCCTTCGGCATCAGCGTGTTGGAGACGGCTTTGGGCTCACTGCTGCAGTTGGTCCATACCAATAAATTGAGCATGGGCGCCATGGTTGACCGGTTGACCGCCGGACCGGCCAGGGTATTGGGCGAGAGCTACTCGGACCTGGCCTCGCTGCAGCCCGGCACCACCGCCGACATCGTACTGTTCGACCCGGAACAGGAATGGACGGTGGATACCTCGGAGTTCGAGTCGAAGGGCAGAAACACGCCCCTGGAGGGCACAACACTTAAAGGCCGGGTGGTGGCCACATTCGTATCGGGAAGCCTGGTCTACGAAGGTCCGGGCCTGAAGTTTGAACAGCCCCATGCCAAAGCTTAAATGTCTGCAGAAAAAGCAAACGTGCTAGAGCCTATATCAAAATTCTGTACGACCGGCGGCCGGGTCCTTCGACAGGCTCAGGACGAACGGAGGAGGAACCCCAGTCCGTTCGTGGTGAGCTTGTCGAACTATTTTGCGCAGTGGCTTCAAGGGTCTAATCGGACGCAGCGGGCGGCAAGTCAGCTCTTGGTTGGCGCCGGGAACCATAATCTTGACCAAAATTTTTACTATGGACGGGTGCGCTAGATTGCACGAGCCAGCCTATCTGGTCCTGGAAGACGGCTCAATCCACGAAGGTGTTAGCTTCGGCGCCGCGGTAGAAGGCCTTGGCGAGGTGGTGTTCAACACCAGCATGACCGGTTATCAAGAGGTCCTGACCGACCCGTCCTATGCCGGACAACTGGTGACCCTCACCTATCCGTTGGTCGGAAATTACGGGATCAATTCCCAGGACTTTGAATCGTCCCGGATCCAAGTGGCCGGACTGATCGTGCGGGAGCATTGCGATCTGCCCAGCCACGGGCGCAGCGAGCGCACCCTGCACGAGTTCCTGGCTGACCAGGGCATCCCCGGCATCGCCGAGATCGACACCAGGGCGGTCACTCGGCGGCTGCGTTCCCGAGGCGTCATGCTGGGCACCATCACCCATGGCGCGCCGGACGCAGCCCTGAAGCGGCTGCGGGACGCCCCTGCCTACGGGGACCGGGACTACGTCGCCACGGTCAGCACCAGGGAACAATATGATTGGAATTCAGGTGGTGATGAGCAGCCCGGCGCCAAGCACCGAATATTGGTCACCGACTGCGGTCTCAAATACAGCATCCTGCGCCACTTGCGCCGCCGCGGCTGCCAGGTGACCGTGGTGCCGGCGGCCACACCGGCCGAGGAACTGCTGGCTATGAAGCCATCCGGGATACTATTTTCCCCCGGACCCGGAGACCCCAGATTGTTGGACTACGTGGTCGATAACACCCGCAAGGTATTGGGCCGCGTTCCGGTGATGGGGATCTGTTTGGGACACCAGATCATCGCCCGCGCCCTGGGCGCGGAAACCTTCAAACTAAAATTCGGCCACCGGGGCGGGAATCATCCCGTAAAAGACCTGGCCGACGGCCGCATTTACATAACCTCCCAGAACCATGGTTACGCTGTGAGTCCCGACAAATTACCCTCAGGCTTGGAAGTCTCACACATCAACTTAAATGACCAAACTGTGGAAGGATTTCGCCATAAAGACCTGCCGCTGTTTACCATACAATATCACTCCGAGGCTTCACCTGGGCCCAGGGACAATGAATACCTCTTCGACCAGTTCATCGAGATGGTTGAAGATTTTCATGGCTAACGTTCACTAGGCCCCGATCCAGGTTCAGAAGCCAAGAAATGATATCTGGGCGCGCCGGCGCCCATCGATCTGAGGAGGCTGCCACTGATTCAATGGCGATTTACGGATAGGGCGATCTGAAAAAGCCCGACCTACTGATTCCAGCCCCGACAGGCGTGTAATTTTTGGAGGATTATTAATGTCTTCATTCGCCATGTTTCTACTGGAGGGGGGTGTGGATGTGGCGGTGGCGGTTGATTTTTCGGGGGTTGCCTCTTTACTCGAAGAGGAAACGGCCCGCTATTCATGTGGTGAGTACATTTACAAAGTTAGAGCAGGCAAAGGGACGATAGGGAAGCGCTGGGACCTGGTGATTAACGCCGTGGACCCGCACATGGAAGGCCAGCCCCTGTTTCCCTTGGGACGGATCGAGATTGAACCCGCCGGAGAGGGGATGGTGAACCTCAAAGTTCCTCCCCGTATCGAGCAAACGGTCCATGGGGAAGATGCCGCGGATTGGGACGGCAGACTCTTCGGCTCGTTCATCTCCCAGTTATTGAACTCGTTGCATTCGCGGCGGTTGATAGACCTGCCGGGTCTGCTTCCTACCGGTTGATTCGCAGCTGATTCTGGCCGCGCTGGGTGGCCGTATAGCCAAATAGCGCAGCCGGGTATACCATCGGTACGCAGATTTCTCAGACCCCAGATGGGGGCCGTGGCCGCAGAGCACTGCGGAAAGGGTGGTTGACATCCCCGACAAGCCAAAAAAGGTGCTCGTGATCGGCTCCGGCCCCATTGTGATTGGGCAAGCAGCAGAGTTCGACTACGCCGGCACTCAGGCTTGCAAATCCCTCCGGGAGGAGGGCGTTACAACCGTCCTGGTCAATTCCAATCCGGCCACGATCATGACCGACCAGGGCATCGCGGACCGTGTATATATCGAGCCGCTCACGGTGGAGGTCCTGGAGAGGATCATCCAACGGGAGCGGCCCGATGGCATTTTACCCACCCTGGGCGGCCAGACCGGCCTGAACCTGGCCGTGGCCCTGGCCGATGCCGGTGTCCTGGAGCGCTACGACGTCGGCCTGCTGGGCACCCCCTTGGAGACCATCCGGCGCTCTGAGGACCGGGAATTCTTCCGAACCTTTCTCCACGAGATCGGCGAGCCCGAACCTGAAAACGTCAGCGTCACCACCATGGATGAGGCCTTGGCCGCCGCCAAACGGATGGGCCTTCCCTTGGTGATTCGGCCCGCCTACACCCTGGGCGGCAGCGGCGGCGGAATCGCCAACACTCAAGAGGAGTTCGAGAACTTCGTGCGTTCTGGTCTGGCGGCCAGCCCCATCTCGCAGGTGCTGCTGGAACGCTCTTTGGTTGGTTGGAAAGAGATCGAGTACGAGGTGATGCGGGACAGCGCGGACAATTGCATCACCATCTGCAACATGGAAAACCTGGACCCCATGGGCGTCCACACCGGCGACAGCATCGTGGTCGCTCCCAGCCAGACCCTGAGCGATCAGGAATACCAGATGCTACGCTCGGCCAGTCTCAAGATCATCCGGGGACTGGGTATCGAGGGCGGGTGTAATGTCCAATTCGCCCTGCAACCCCATCCCAAGGTCTCCAAGGCCCTCGGGCAGGAATGGGAACCGGAGTCGCCTTACTTCGTGATTGAGGTCAACCCCCGGGTCAGCCGGAGTTCGGCCCTGGCCAGCAAGGCTACCGGCTACCCCATAGCCAGGGTTGCCGCCAAGATAGCGGTGGGCAAGAAACTGGACGAGATCGAAAACGCCGTTACGAAACAGACCACGGCCGCCTTCGAACCCGCCATGGACTACTGCGTACTCAAGATTCCGCGCTGGCCCTTCGACAAATTCCCCCACGGCGACCGCAGCATCAACACCCAGATGAAATCCACGGGAGAGGCGATGGTCATCGAGCGGTCCTTCGAGGCCGCCTTGCAGAAGGGCGTCCGCGCCCTGGAATTAAGCGGCCGCTCCTTGCTCTGGGAGGACCCGGCCTGGCGGACGAAGGGGGAACTGTCCCTGGACCGGTTGCCTCTCAGTCCCAATGACGAACGGCTGTGGGCGTTGATGTCGGCCCTGCGCCAAGGCGCGACCGTCGATGCCTTGGTTGACCATACCTACATCGATCCTTGGTTCCTAAACGCCCTAGAGCGCATCGTGAAGATGGAACGCCGGTTGCTGGGCGAACAGCTCACGCCCAAGCTGCTGAAGTCCGCAAAGCGGATGGGATTTTCCGACAGCCAGGTGGGCACCCTGGCGGACATGCTGGCGGAACAAGTGCGCAACCAACGTCACGAATGGGGCCTGAGGCCGGTTTACAAGACCGTGGACACCTGTGCCGCCGAATTTGAGGCCGTCACCCCCTATTACTACAGCACCTATGACGTGGAGAATGAGGCCCTTCCGCTGGAGGGCAAGAAGGCGGTGGTCATCGGCAGCGGGCCGATCCGCATCGGCCAGGGCATCGAATTCGACTACTGCAGCGTCCACGCATCCTGGGCGCTCTCCGAAGCCGGGGTCCGCAGCATAATGATTAACTCCAACCCGGAGACCGTGTCCACCGACTTCGACGCCAGCGACCGGCTGTATTTCGAACCCCTGGACGAGGAATCGGTGCGGGACATCCTGGAGAACGAAGAGGTGGACAACGTGATCCCCCCTTCGGTGGTCCAATTCGGCGGCCAAACGGCCATTAACCTCTCCCAGTCGCTGGCCATGGCCGGCATGCCGATCCTTGGCTCCAGCGCCGAGGTCATCGACATAGCCTCCGACAGGCATAAATTCGAGGATTTTCTCTCCCGGTTGGGTATCCCTCAGCCGCCGGGCGCGGCAGTGACTTCGGTGGAAGGGGCGCTGCAGGTGGCCCAGAACATCGGGTATCCCGCCGTGGTCCGGCCCAGCTACGTTCTTGGCGGGCGGGCCATGGAGATCGTCCAGAACGCTACCGAGCTGATCCACTACATCACGGCGGCCACGGAGATGTCCCCAGACCGGCCGGTGCTGCTCGACCGGTACATGGAGGGCAAAGAGTGCGAAGTCGATGCCATCTGCGACGGCGAAGTGGTGCTGATTCCCGGCATCATGGAGCACGTAGAACGAGCCGGCGTCCACAGCGGCGATTCCATGGCCATCTATCCCAGCCAGAACCTTAGTCCCAGGGAAGTGGACACCATCGTCGACTACACCACCCGCATCGGCTTGGCCCTGGGGGTGAAGGGCCTGATGAACGTCCAGTTCGTCATCCATGGGGGCGCCGCCTACCGCAGCCCCAATACTCCTCAAGACGACAGCGAACCCACCACGGTATACATAATCGAGGTCAATCCCCGGGGCAGCCGGACCATCCCGTTCATCTCCAAATTGACCGGCGTGCCGGTGGCGAAGCTGGCGACCCGGGTGATGCTGGGAGACACCCTGGAGAAACTGGGCTACCCTGGAGGTCTGTGGCCGGCACGGGACTTGGTGGGCGTGAAAGCTCCGGTGTTCTCAATGGCCAAGCTGGTGGGAGTGGACTGGCATCTGGGCCCTGAGATGAAATCCACCGGCGAGGTGATGGGAGTCGACCGGGACTACCCCAGGGCTCTCACCAAAGCGCTTCTGGCGGCCAACCTGGACCTGAGACCGCATACTGGAATACTGCTCAGCATCGCCGACCAGCACAAGGCGGAAGCCGTTTCTCTGGTGCGGGACCTTAACAAGGCGGGATGCCTCCTCTACGCCACCGAGGGAACGGCCGCGATGATCTCGGCCATGGGATTGCCGGTGAACATGACCACCAAGAAGCTCAGTGAAGGCCACCCCAACGTGGTGGATGTGATCGAAGACGGCAGCGTGAGTGCGGTGGTCAACACCATATCCGGTGCGCCGGATGTCATGCGGGACGGGTTCTACATCCGGAGGGCGGCGGTGGAGAAACACATACCCTGCTTCACTTCTTTAGACACCGCCAGGGCTGCGGCCGAGAGCCTCTCGATCGAACCGGAGTACGACATTGCGACCATCGACGAATACTTGGAAGGCCGCTAACCTCTACCAGTCCATCTCCGTGCCCAGGCCCATGGCTTTGGCCGAATCATAGGCCAGCTTTGCGGCGGCGACGTCCGCCACCCCGGTCCCCATGATCTTGGCGTAGATCACCTGGCCTTCATCGTCCCGGCCGGTCACCGCTCCCGACACAACGTGCCTGAGTTCGTGTACCTTGCTCCATTGAATGATTCCTTTGTCCACCGCGCTACACAGGTCACCGGCCTCGATCGCCGCCTGTTCCATCGAGTCCACGACCAGCTTGCCGGCCCGGATGATGGTGGCCTCATCAACTTCCCGGGCGCGCCAGGTAGTGGGTCCGGCCCCGATAACGGTGCAGCCGTCCTTGAGCCAGGCCCCCTGGACGACCGGCTCCATGTTGGCGGCGACGCAAAGAACGATGTCGCAATCGCGCACCGCCGCTTCGTTGGTGGCGGCGGCGGACACCTCGATACCCATGGCGCCGGTCATCCTGCTGGCGAACTCCTCCCGGCGTTCCTGAGTGCGGCTGAAGGCTTTGATCCTCTTGATGCCGCCGGCCCCCCGGACCTTGGATACCGCCTCCAATTGGGTTGGGGCCTGTCCTCCGGTGCCGATGATTCCCACCGTGGCCGCTCCTGGATTGGCCAGGTGCTTCACCGCCACGCCCGTGGTCGCGCCGGTGCGCAGTTGGCCCAGCCGGTTGGCCTGGGTGTAAAGGAGCAGTTCACCGGTGTTGGCGTCATAGAGGCTGACCTGGAAGGAATACGATCCCTTGACTACCGTGTAGGTCTTAACCCCCAGCAGCCCCTCATGAAATAGGCCGCCGCCCATCACCGACAACATACCGCCTTCGGCAATGATCTTGCGGCGGGTCATGTTGTGGACCTGACCGTCGCCGTAATGGCGCTGCATGGATTCAATGGCTTCGAGCATGGCGTCCATGGTCACGCACCGAGATACATCTTCATCCTTGAGGAAAAGGGTCATAACAGGGGACCTCCGCTGCCGGCCTGGGCACGGGAGCACCCTGGCCGTAGATTGGTGGCTAGTATACGACCGTAGGGAGGTCGTGGCTACACGAGGAGCGGGGCAGGCCGGAGGCAGGCTGATGATGAGTAAGAACCAGGCGCCGGCCTATTTGTAGAAGTCCCGGTTCTTTGCGATGTAATGACGCCACTCCGAGGGAAGGTTGAATTCGTCGAAGATCGCATTCACCGGACATACGGATACGCAATAGTTGCAATCGATGCAGATGGAGGGGTCGATGTAAAACATCTCCACCTGCTCGGTGGTGGCTATGCAGTCCACGGGGCAGACCTCCACGCAGGAGGCATCTTTAACCCCGGAACAAGGTTCGGTTATTACGTAGGGCATACGGTTCTCTTGGTCGTGGAACCAGGGTTATTGTGCGCTTAACCGGACGCAATACTACCCAGGACGGACCGATGGGCAGACACATTTTCAAATCGGCGAGTTATTTTGTCAAGGGATAGTATATGATATATTATATTAGAAGTTCAGTGGTGTTCAAAGGGGAGTTAATGGAACTTAGGGAGCTCATCAGTTTTTACCACGTCGCCAGGGTACGCAGTGTTTCCAAGGCCGCCCGCACTTTAGAGCTTGGCCAGCCGACCGTGACGACCCACCTAAGGAAATTGGAAGATGAGTTCGGCATCACCCTCTTTGACCGCATCAAGCGCCCCATTCAACTGACCTCCGAGGGAATCACCCTTCTGGAATTGGTGACCCCGGTGGTCACGTCCATCGACGCCCTCAAGACCCAGATGGATTACGCCGAAAAGCGGGGCTCCTTCGTCGTGGGGGCTTACCCCGACCTGGTCACCCATCACCTGCCCGCGGGTATACAGAGGTTCCGGGATGATTACCCGGACGTCCGTATCCGGCTGCTGGCGCGGTCCTATAATCCCCTGATCCAACTGGTCCGGTCCGGTGAGATTGACCTGGCGTTTTGTTCTTCGCCCCCGGCCGACGATGCGGCGCTGGAGTTCAAAGAGTTGTTCACTTACAACACCGTTCTACTTACTCCGCCGGGACACGACCTGTTGCACCGCCAACCGGTCACCCTAGAAGACATCGCCGGCTTCCCGCTGATCCTGACCGCCCCGGAGAGTCAGTTACGCCAACGGGTGGAACAGGCGTTCAAGAGCCGTGGACTGACGCCCGATGTGGTGCTGGCGCTGGACGATACCGTGTCCATGAAGCGCTACGTTGAGATCGGCATGGGAATCGCGGTCGGAAGCGATTTTACCTTGCACGCGGAAGACCACCACCGGTTTGGGGTTATCCGGCTCGACCACCTATTCCCCAGTTCCGTTATCGGCGTCTGCACGCTAAGGGGCAAGTTCGCTGGACAGGCAGTCCGGAACTTCATTGAGACAATGTCCGACCAGATCCGAGGATTTCACGCAGAGTTGTGGTCGAGGGAAGAAAACGGGGCGCTTCCTGGTTTCGTGGAAGTCGGCTCCAAAGATGACTAACCAGCCAGGGCCTTCGATCTACCGTTGATTCAAATGGCCGTCCGGCGGGAGGCCGTCAGGTGGCAACACCTGCTTCAGACGCCGCGCCAACTGCGACCTGGCCAGCAGCAAATACCGTCCGCATTCCTGGCAGCTCATTCCGATGTCGGCGCCCAGTCTGGTGACAGTCCAGAGCGACCCGCCGCAGGGGTGCGGTTTCTTCATACGCAGCACGTCGCCGATCTTTAGTTCTAAGACCATCCCTTCCCATCAGCCTCAAGCACTTCATTGATGTTTTTCCTGAGTTTATCCGCTTCGCGGGCCGCGGCTTGGGCGAAATCGGCCCCGCCGGAAGCGTAGATGATTCCGCGGGAGGAGTTGATCAATGCGGCCCGGCCCCTGCTGTCGGTGCCCTGCCGTACGGCCGCTTCCAGGTCGCCGCCCTGGGCGCCAACCCCGGGAATCAGCAGGGGCATGTTGGGACATGCGGCCCGGACCTCCCGCAATTGGTCTGGAACAGTGGCGCCCACAACCAGCCCCAAGTTCCCCTTGGTGTCCCATTGCTGGCAGGCCAGCGCCACGTTCCGGTAGAGGGGCATCGTCCCATCCGCCGTCACCACCTGAACGTCCTGGAAATCGGCCGAGCCGGGGTTCGACCCGCGGCACCAGACGAACACCCCCTTAGACTCATCTTCCAGAAAGGGTGTTACGGTATCCTGGCCGCCCCAGACATTGATGGTGACGGCGTCGAATCCCCAGACCTGGAACATGGCTTTGGCGTAGGCCTGGGCAGAGGGGCCGATATCCCCCCGTTTGGCGTCGCCGATGATGATTGCCTGCGGCGCCGCGCTACGGATGTGGGCGACCGTCTTCTCCAGGTCTTGCAGGCCGGGTAGGCCCAAGGCTTCATAGAAAGCCAGGTTGGGCTTATAGGCGCAAACAAACCCGGCGGTGGCGTCCACGATGGCCCGGTTGAACTCGTAAACGCTGGAGATGGGCATCCTGGCCGGGTCTGGGTCCAATCCAACGCAGACCAAGCTCTTCGTTGCTATCGACGCCTGTTCCAGCCGGTCGGTGAAGCCGCTCATCGTTGTCCTTTATCCCCTGATCGTCAGGTGCGAAAAGTATACACGAACCCTCTGCTGGCCCGGCCAGTGTGTTGCCGTCAGAAAAGCTCCCGTATTGCTAGACATCAATCCCGGTTGTTACCATAACGAGGCGAAACGCAGGAGGGCTGGTTTGGACTTGGGCGGCGACCTGGTCGAGGGCATCTTTCTGGAGCGGGTCAACCGCTTCCTGGCCACGGTTGAAGTCGATGGGCGGGAGGTCGGCGTGCACGTAGCCAACTCTGGCCGGATGAAAGAGCTGTTCGTCCCTGGCTGGCGGGTCTTGGTGCGCCCCGTCTCAGGTGAGAACCGAAAGACCAAGTTTGATCTGGTCCTGGTGGACATGGGCGCCGCATTTGCCTCCGCGGACGCCCGGATGCCCAACGCGCTGGTCGCCGAGGGCATTGCCAACGGCCATCTGAAACAGTTCGCCGGTTACCCGGAGATACGCCGGGAGGTAACCTTTGGCGACAGCCGCCTAGACCTGATGCTGGAAGGCCCGCAGGGCAGATGCTACATCGAGGCCAAGTCCGTCACCCTGGTGGAGAATGGCGTTGGCCTATTTCCCGATGCTCCCACCGCTCGCGGAGCAAAGCACCTCCGCACCC
>JADFNR010000031.1 GCA_022563275.1 Chloroflexota bacterium
GAGCTTTGCGGCTTTTTCCCCGGACAAGGGTTTTTGGGTGGCCATTACGTGACCTGCCAGGTGCTTGCCTTCGCCCACTTCTACGACCGGAGCAATTTCCGGAGTAATTATGGCGAATTCCGTCGAGACACGAACCACCAAGGTGTTTCCTTCCAACAAATGAATCGTTGCAATTGAAGTTCCGAGCAGCCGGACCGCCTCGTTCACAATCAAGTACAGCACATCGTCCGTGTCGTGGGCGGCAGCCACCCGTTTGGAGACTTCCTGGAGCACCAACGAGCGTTCTTCCGCCTGCTCAGAACGTTCCCGCTCCCGCTGCAAGTCCTCAAGTAGCTGCTTCTTGGTTTTTCTCTGGTCGTTCATGCGGTATCTGCCTAGAAAGTTGCCGGTATTATGACACGATTCAGTTGGGCGGCGCACCGAACTTGATAGCCAAGGACCGGAAGGCATGACGCGAGAACGGCCCGGCCGATCTTGGCGAGGGCCTCCGCTGGAATTACTAAGGGGAGAAAACGCTCGCACAGAGCCGTTCATCCTCCGAGAATCTCCCCGGTCCGTTGGGGGTCTGTCGAAGGACCTCTTTGCTGGAGCAGGCTTACGCCCGGCAGGTGGGCCAACGGGCCCGCCGATGCATCGGGGAGACTTCCCGGCTAAGCCGAGGACGCTCGATGGAATCGGCGCTCAACCGCGGCCGGAGCTCACCACGAACGGAGCGCTAGTACGCTAAAGCTTTCTAGAACCCAGCCTTCGCCGCATTGACGCAGATACCCCCGCAGTCATTTCAACGGAATCTGGAATCCAGAGCGACGAGCCCGAAGTCCAATTTATTGACGGCCGTAGGCGCGGGTTTTTAACCCGCACCATTTCACAGCCGATGCCTTCATCGAATCCGGCGGCGAATCGAACGGCCTCCCAGCAAGGCGTATTACCTCAGCGGCAATGATTGGAGGAAGCGTGTTCTACCAACGGACGGGCGGGTTGAAAACCCGCGCCTACGAACCTCCCGTCGTTCCGTTCTTCCGGGGATGGGCCGGAACTCACGGCGCCCAGGTTTTGAGGTCTGGGTACAACGCCCCCATGGATGACAGTTGACCAACCCAGCCAACATTGACTCCGGTCTTTGCCGGAAAGACGGGGGCGGCGGGCATGCCGTGCCCCTACGAACGGGGGCAGACCGCGAATATTCTAAGTATTGGCCGCGCCCATCTCCGCCCTGAGCTTCTCGGTGGCCGATACGTCCAAAGCCAAGGTCTTTGGGTCCATCACCACGCCGTATTCCCGGCGGACGTAATCGACGGACAGCTTCTCTTGTTCGACGTCATCGGCCACGGCGTACATGTCCCGCTCAAGGGGGTCTCCGTAGCCCCCGGCGCCGGCCTGCACCACCCGGTACAGGTCGCCCTTCTTCAACTGCCGGAGGGTCTTGCCGGGCAGTTTCTCCTCGCGGTCGGTGCCGGGGTTCAGGTAGTTCTCGGTGGGGGTGCCTGGCTTGCCGCCCTGTACGCCCCAGGGGGTGAAGTCGGTGCGGTCTGAGCGCAACTGGAAGGTGGCTTCTTCGGCCAAGAGCCGGAATTCCCGCACGATGCCCAGCCCGCCCCGGTACTTCCCCGCGCCACCGGTGTCGGGCACGAAACCGTAGCGTTCCACCAAAAGCGGCTGCTCCGATTCGATGCTCTCGATGGGGGTGTTGGCCATGTTCAGGATGGGCGCGGCCAGGCCGTCGGCGCCGTCTATGTTGGGCCCGCCGCCCCGGGGCCCGTCGTTGGCGAATTCCAGGTACACCCAAGCCTTGCGGTTGGGGTAGTAGCCGCCCCAGCTAACGCCGATCTCTCCGCCGCCCCAGGCCGCCGGCACCTTGCCCGGCATGGCCTGGGCCATGGCCCCGAAGATGGTATGGCAGATCCTGAACCCGGCCAACCCCCGGGCCGCCACCGGCGCCGGGTGCTGCGGGTTGACGAAGCACCCTTCCGGGGCGGTGATGTTGAAGGGCCGGAAGAATCCGCTGTTGGACTGAATGGCGGGGTCGATGAGGCACTTCATCACGGCGTAGACGTTGGACTTGGTATAGGCGAAGTTGGGGTTGATGGAACCCTTGGCCTGGGGCGATGTGCCTTCGAAGTCCACGAAGATCTCGCCGCCCTGAATCTTGACCTTGGCGTGGATCGCGATGGGCTGGGGGTCGATGCCGTCGTTGTCGATGTAGTCGGTGAACTCCCATTCTCCCTGGGGCAGCAGTTCGATCTCGGCCCTGGTGAGGCGCTCGGTGGTGTCCAGGATGTCGGTCATATAGCTTTTGATCTCTTCCAGGCCGTAATCGTCCACCAGCCGCAGGAAGTCCCGTTCACCGAACCGGACCGCCGCCAACAGGGCCTGAACGTCGCCCAAGACCTTATCGGGCACGCGGACGTTCTTCTCCAGGATGCGCCAGACCGCCTTGTTCAGCTCACCCTTCTCGTAGAGCTTGATCGGCGGGATGATCAGCCCTTCCTGGTAGATCTCGGTGTTGTCGCAGGCGTTGCCCCCGGCGACGCGGCCGCCGATGTCGGTCTGGTGGCCGATGCAGCAGCTCCAGGCGATCAATACATCGTTCTTGAAGATGGGCTTGAAGAGGAAGATGTCGGGAAGATGGCTGGCCCCCTCGTAAGGGTCGTTGTTGGCGAAGATATCGCCGGGCAGCACGTCGTCGCCGAAGGCGTTCATCACGCCCTCCAGCGCCGGGGCCATGGAACCCAGATGGGGAGGAAGCGTCAGACCCTGGGCCACCTGCAACCCCTCGGCGTTGAACAGGGATGTGGAGAAGTCCATGCCATGCTTGATCACCGCCGACCGGGCCGTGCGCACCACCGTCAGCGCCATGGTGTCGGCGATGCTCATCAGGGCGTTCTTGACCACTTCTCGGGTGACCGGGTCGGTGACCTGTTGCATCTGGGGCTCCTTTGTTTGTTGCTTTTACGCGGAGATGGTGTCAAATGACCAGAGTTCTAATGCGGGGCCGGGCGTCCCGATTAATCGGGACGCGCCTACGACGTTCCGGCGTCGATTCTTCGCGCTATTCGATTATGGGGCTTTCTCCAGGATTATGTTGCTCCATTGGTCGGTGGCGGCGTTCCATCCGGGGGGCACCACGGTGGTGGAGTCGTATTCCTCCACGATCAGAGGACCTTCAGTGGCGTCTGTGGGAAGGGAAAGCCGGTCGATCACTGGGACGCTGGCCCAGCCCCGGTTGGGGCCGAAATACACATCACGCTGTGTTGGGCCGGAGCCAACATCAGAGCCCTTGGACGGCTCCGGAAGCACTAGGCGCTCGGGCATCCGTGGCTTCTCCGGCAGGCCGCGGGCGATGACCCGCACGTTCACCAGTTGGTATCCGGTGTCCGGGCTGTTGTAGCCAAAGCTGCGTTCGTGCTCTTGGTCAAAGGCCGCGATCACGGCGTTGACCGTCTGCCGGTTGACCTCGCCGCTGGGGAATGGGACGGTTAGGTCCGACACCTGACCTTCATACTTCATGTCGAATTGGGTGATTATCTCCTGGCGGCTGTCATCGAAGCCTTCCGCCCGCAATTGGCTCCGTCCCTGCTCCCACAGTTTGTTAAGCAGTTGGGCCAGCTCTGTTATGTCAAGTTCGGCGAAGGTCTTGAAGTAGGTCTGGACGAAATGGTGTTCAACGTCGGCCACCAATAGCCCGAACGAACTGAACACGCCGGGGAACGGCGGCACCACCACCCGGGATATATCCAGCATCTCGGCCAGTCCCACTGCGTGCACCGGGCCGCTGCCGCCGAAGGTGATGAGGTCGAACCGTCTGGGGTCCCGGCCCCGTTCGCTGGAGACGGCGCGTAGTGCGCGGGCCATGTTGGAGTTGACCAGGGTGTGGACGCCGTAAGCGGCCTCCACGTCCGACATCTCCAGGGGCCGGGCCACGTTGTCGGATATGGCCTTGCGGGCCAGTTCTGCGTCGATCTCAAAGGCCCCGCCCAGCAGATGGGTCTGATTCAAGAACCCCAACAGCACGTTGGCGTCGGTGACGGTGGCGTCCTGTCCGCCCAGCCGGTAACAGGCCGGACCGGGGATGGCCCCTGAACTCTGGGGGCCGACGCGCAATGAGCCGCTCCGGTCCACCACGGCGATGCTGCCGCCTCCGGCGCCGACTTCGGCCAGGTCGATGGACGGCACGCGCAGGATGTGGCCGGAGCCCCGCAGCAGCCGGTGGCCCACGCTGATCTCGCCGCCGACCTCGTACTCGGGGGCCTGCAGCATCTCGCCGTCTTCGATGATCGACGCCTTGGCGGTGGTGCCTCCCATGTCCAGGGTCATCAGGTTGGGCATGCCCAGCCGTTTCCCCAGGTGGAATGCCCCGACCACTCCCGCGGCCGGTCCTGATTCGATGCAGTAGACCGGGCGCTCCTTGGCGATGTCAGCCGTAGCCAGTCCGCCGTTGGACTGCATCACGGTCAATGGCACCTGCACGCCCATCTCGGTGAGGCCGTCGGTGAGCAGATTCAGGTAACGCTCCACCACCGGACGGACGTAGCAATTGATCACCGTGGTGCTGGTGCGCTCGTATTCTTTCATCTCGGGCAGCAGTTCCGAGGAGATGGTCAGGTTCACCCCCGGCGCCTTATCGGCTAAAACCTGAGCGATGTACTGCTCGTGTGCCGGATTGGCGTAGGAATGGAGCAAACAGACGGCAACCGATTCAACGCCTTTGTCCAACACATACTGCACGGCGCGGTCCACATCGGCTTTATTCAGGGGCCGCAGCACCTCGCCTTTGAAGTTCAGCCGTTCGCCGACTTCCAAACGGAATTGCCGCTTGACCAGGGGTGGGGGCTTCTCATATTGGAGGTCATAGAGCCGGGGGATGCGGTTGCGCCGGAACTCCAGGATGTCCCGGAACCCCTCGGTGGTGATCAGGGCGGTCTTGGCCCCCTTCTGCTCAATGATGGCGTTGGTGGCCACGGTGAACCCGTGGCTAACCTCCGACACCATGCCGGCGGTGATGCCCAGTTCCCGGATTCCGCTCTTGATGCCTTCCAAGACCGCCCGGCTGTAATCGTCGGGAGTGCTGGCGATCTTGCGGGCCAGCACCTGTCCGTCGTCGCCCAGGAAAACGATGTCGGTGAATGTGCCGCCGATATCTACGCCAACGCGGAATTTCTGCACACGGTTACTCGCAATCTGTTAGTTATTGGGCATGATACTGTGGCGGGTAAATGGTGGCAAGGGCGCTCCGGTAAAAGAACAAAAGGGCCGGGTCCGCCGGGGATCAACCGGCTAGGCGGCGAGCGGGGCGGCTTTGGGCCGGCCGGCGGGGCAATTTGATGGCGGCGATCACCAACGCTCCCAGCAGCAGCAGCGCCCCGGCATAGAGGAATGCCGCCTCCGTTCCCCAGGCCGTGACGATCACCCCGGCGATGACGGGGGAGGGGAGGGTGAATACATGGCGAAATACGCTCATGACGCTCATGGTGCTGCCCTGCACCTGGGACGACGAGAGGTCCATCACGGCGGCGGTGGCGATGTTGCCGGTCCCGTAGAAGAACAGCCCCATGGCCCCGATCACCAGGCCTAGTTGGAACCCGGAGGATGTGGCCGGCACCAGCAGATACAGCGCCCCCAGGATGGCATAGGCGGGCAGCAGCACCACCTTTCGGCCGAATTTATCCGACACGATCCCCATTACCGGTTGGGAGACCATTCCCATCAGGTAGAGGAGCATGAGGTAGAACCCAAGGCCCAGGGTGGAGTAATGCAGGTCTTCGGTTAGATATATGGGCAGGAACGTCAGAACGCTGAGCCGCCCCATGCTCATGAATATACCGGCGACCATGATCGCCATGACGCTGCGCTCGCGAATCATGTCCTTGATGCCGCTCATGTAATCCTTGAGGCTCGGGCCGGGGCCGGCATCCCGGTAGTGGGACCCCAAACTACGCCATAGGATGAATGCCAGGACCAGCGCGGGCAGAAGGTGGTACTGCATCAACGTCTGCCAACCGACGACCAGCAACAGCGCACCGATGCAGATGGGGGAGATGGTATCGCCGATGCTGGCCCCGACGCCGTGCAGAGCCAGAGCGGTGCCCCGGCGGTCTGGGAAGCGGGCCGACAAAGAGCCAACGGAAGCGGGGTGCCAGGCCGCCGACGCCAGGCCGATCATGGCGATGCCCGGCAGGATCCAGAGGTAGCTGAAGGATAGTCCTACGAGGAAGTAGGCCACACCGCTGCTGGCCAACGCAAAGGCCAGCATGAACGGCCGGTACTTGGCGAAGGAGTCGGCCAGGTACCCCGAGGGCATGATCAAAAACCCGCCCGCTGCCTCCCGGACCGCGGTCAGCGTGCCCACCTGGATGTCGTTTAGCCCCAGCGAATCTTTGATCCCCGGCAGGATGACCGGGAAGAGTTGCTGGTACCAATGGATGATCGTATGGCCGAATATGAGAGACCCAAGCAAGAACCGGCGTTGGCTCTCAGTTCGTGCCTCGGATGAGGTGATATCCGCCATCAACAAGCGTAGCCAACCATCCTGTGGCAAGGCTGGCGGAACGCGTTCCACTGGGGGCGGGGCGGTCTGACCGCGGCCATGGGACGAGAACCAACGCCGCGGCGGTGAGCCTCCGCACCCTTAAGATTCTATCCGGACCCTGAGAAACAGGGGTCTGCGAACAGGGGTCTGCGAACAGGGGAATGATACGTGCGCCGTGGATGTGTGGCAAGGGCCGTATGGCGGCCGGATCAGGTCCGGTTGGGAGTTGGGGGCGAGCTGTCGACGGCCTGCTGCAGTTGCACCGGGCCGTTGAAACCCTCAGTGCTGCCAATCCCGGTTCAGCCACTCGCTACCGAACCTGGCCAGGAACCGGTCGGCCTCTTCAGGGCCTTTACTCCCGATGGCATAGCTGGCGGGACGTGGGGCGTCTGGCGCAGCCAGCCCCTGGATGATGGGGTCCATGATCTCCCAGGCCTCTTCGATCTCGTCGCTGCGGGTGAAGAGAGAGGCGTCGCCGTTCAGGGCGTCCAGCAACAGGCGCTCGTAGGCGTCGGGAATGGCCATGCCTCCGAACGAGTCGTCGTAATGAAATTCCAGGTCCACCGGCGCCAGCTCCATCTTCTCGTCGGGCGTCTTGGCCTGAAACTCGATGTGCAATCCCTCATCGGGCTGGACCTGGATGGCCAGTATGTTTGGGCTGATGTCTTGGGGGAACATCAGATGGGGCGGTCTTCGGAACTGGATCACGATCTCGGTGCGTTTGTCGTCCAGGGCCTTGCCGGAACGTAGGTAGAAAGGCACGCCCTGCCACCGCCAATTGTCCACGTCCATCCGCACGGCGGCATAGGTGGGCGACCGCGAGTCCGCGGGCACACCGGGTTCTTCGAGGTACCCATCGTATTGAGCATGCACCGCGATCTCGGGCGCTGATTCCGGGGTGACGCGGCGCACGGCGTTCAGCACTTTGACCTTTTCATTGCGGAGCAGGTCGGCCTGAAAATTGGAGGGCGGTTCCATGGCGACGACGGTCAGCAATTGAAGCAGGTGGTTCTGGAACATGTCCCGGAACACGCCGGCTTGGTCGTAATAACCCGCCCGTTCGGCCAGCGCCACGGTCTCCGAGACCGTGATCTGGATGTTGTCGATATAGTTTCTGTTCCAGACGGGCTCGAAGATGGTGTTGGCGAACCGCAGCACCAGCAGGTTCTGTACGGTTTCTTTCCCCAGATAGTGGTCGATACGGAAAACCTGGTCCTCGGCGAACACAGAATGGATCGACTTATTCAGGGCCTGGGCCGAGGCCAGGTCGGAACCGAACGGTTTTTCGACTACCACCCGCCGCCAGGAGCCCATCTCACGGGCCAACCCCGTGGCGCCCAGGTTCAAAACAGCCGGTTCGTAGAGTGATGGCGCCAGCGCCAGGTAATACAGGCGGTTGGCGGGCTTGCCGGGAGCTTCGATGTTCCGGAGGGCTTCTTCCAATCCCTTCAGGTCGCCGGTGGATGAAACGTCGCCAGGAAAGTAGTGGATGCGGGACGCGAACTCGGTCCATTCCCCCCGCGCCGGGCTGAAATCTTCGAAGTCGTCCATGCCTGCGGCCAACGAGTCCCGGTACTCCTCCGAGGTCATACCGCGGCGCGCCATGCCCACGATCTTGACCTCCGGGCCCAGCCTTCCCTTGCAGAAAAGGCTGCACAGTGAGGGGATCAACTTACGCCGCGTCAGGTCGCCGGACGCGCCGAAGATGACTATGGTGGTGCTCTGCTCTCCGGAGTTGGCCGTCATTCGCCGGACTTTCTGACGGCGTGGCCGCCGAACTGCTGGCGCAGGGCCGCCAGCAGCCGGCCGCCGAAGGGCTGGTCCTGCCGTGACCGGAACCGGGCCTGCAGGGAGAGGGTTATCACCGGGATCGGCACCGCCAATTCCACCGATTCCTCAACGGTCCAACGGCCTTCCCCTGAGTCATCCACGTAGGACTCGAGGGATTGCAGTGTGGGGTCTTCTTTCAGGGCGTCGGCGGCCAGGTCCAACAGCCAGGAGCGGACCACGCTGCCGTGACGCCAGACCTCGGCGATGGCCGGAAGGTCCAGGGCAAACTCTTCCTTGGCCGCCATCAGCTCGAAACCCTCGGCGTAGGACTGCATCAGCCCGTATTCCACGCCGTTATGCACCATCTTGGTGAAGTGGCCCGATCCGCTGGGTCCCACCCGGCTATACCCCTTGTCTGGGGCCGGGGCCAGGGTGTGGAAGATGGGCTCCAGGCGCTTGACCGCGGCCTCGTCTCCGCCGACCATCAGGCAATAGCCCTCGGTCAGTCCCCAGATGCCGCCGCTGGTGCCGACATCGATGAAGTCGATCCCCTGGCCGGCCAATCTTTCGGCGCGGCGCATGCTGTCTTTGTAGTTGGCGTTGCCGCCGTCCAAGATGGCGTCGCCGGGGCTGAGCAGTTTGGCCAGCGAATCGATGGTGTCTTCAGTGGGCTGTCCGGCGGGCACCATGATCCACAGCGCTCGGGGGGTGGCGAGCCGCGCCACGACGTCCTCAAGCGAAGAGGCGCCTTCACCGCCGAAACCGTGGCTGGCCGTGACCGCGTCCGGGTCGCGGTCGTAGGTCACCACGCGGTGTCCGCCGCTGACCAATCGCTGGGCCATGTTGCCACCCATTCGCCCCAGGCCGATCATTCCCAATTCCACGGGCTTAACTCCTCATGTATCTGACTTCGTCTTGATGATACCGGATCGGCGCTCACGGATGGATCAGACCGGCAGTTGGCCAAAGGCCCTTTGGAGCACCTCAGGCAGGGCCGGGTGCACGTAGATCGACTGGGTGATGGCGTCCACTCCCAACCGGAGCCGCATGGCGTTGGCAACCTCTTGGATCAGGGTGGCGGCGTCGGTGCCGATTATGTGGCAGCCCAGGATCTCACCGGTCTCAGGGTCGGCCAGCACTTTCACGAAGCCGTCTTTGTCCTCGATGGATGCGCCGTAGGCGGTGTCCGAGTAGGCATAGGTGGCGGCCACGTAGGCTGCGCCCCGCCCTTCGGCCTCTTGCTGGGTCAACCCCACCGATGCCACCTGGGGCGAGGCGAAAACGGCGTGGGGCATGGCGTGATAATCCACCGCCGCTTGGTTCTCCGGGTCAAGGATGTTGTTGGAGGCGTAGGCGGCCTCCAGATTGGCGTTGTGTTTCAGGAGGTACCGGCCCACGATGTCGCCAAGGGCCCAGATGCCGGGCACGTTGGTCTGGAGATGCTCATCGGTCTTGATGTAGCCGCGCTGGTTCAGCTCCACCCCGGTTTTGGCGACCTCTAAACTGTCCGTGTTTGGGACGCGGCCGGTGGCCATCAACAGGGTGTCCGATGCGATCGACTTGCTCCCATCTGGCGTGGTTACCTCTACGATTATCTCGCCGTTTTTGGAGGAAACACCGGCGGCCTGGGAGTCGAGCATCATGTTGAAGCGGCGCTGATAGACCTCGGTGAACCGCCGGGAAACGTCCTCATCCTCTTCCCGGAGCATCAGCCCACGGCGGTGAATGATGGTTACTTCAGTGCCCAACGCACCGAAGAAATGGGCCAATTCGGCGGCGATATAACCCCCGCCAATGATCGTCAGCCGCCGAGGCTGCTCAGGCAGGCGAAGCGCTTCGTCGGATGTGATGTAGGGAGTTCGGTCCAGGCCTGGAATGTCCGGGACCCAGGGGCGGGTGCCGGCGGCGATGAGAATGGTGTCGGCGGTCAACTCTTCTTCATCTAGCCCAGGGCCGGTGACCGCGATGATCTTGGGGCCGGTGAACCGGCCGTGCCCCTTGAAAACCTCGATGTTGTCGCTCTGCCGGTTGCCCCGTTCAATCATGGCGGCGTCGGCGTCCACCTCTTCGAAGGCACGCTGGACAATGAACCGCCAATCGATCCGTTCAACCTTGGCGTGGATGCCGAATGCTGCGGCGTTCTGGACCGTCTGCATCACGTCGGCGCAGTGGATGAGCATCTTGGATGGGATGCAGCCACGGTTCAGGCAGGTGCCGCCGAAAGGACCTTCTTCGATGACCGCCACGGAACGGCCGGCGTCCGACACATCTGCGGAAACCTCCAAACCGGAGCCGGAGCCGATAACGATAAGGTCAAACTTTCGCATCAGATTCCTCAGCCTATCGGCAATCGACCGGAGGCAGCCCTGTCTTTGGGCCGGATATTAACTGGCCCCGTTTACCAATCTTCGGGCTTCGCTGGCGACCCGTTCGGCTGTGATACCGAATTTCTCGTAGAGCACTCCGGCGGGCGCCGATGCGCCGTAGCCGCTCATGCCCACGGAGGCGCCGTCCAGACCCACGTACCGCTCCCACCCCTTGGTGGTGCCCGCCTCCACCGAGACCCGGGCCCGGAGGGATGGAGGCAAAACACTGTCCCGGTACTCTTTGGGCTGTTCGTCGAATATCTCACAAGACGGCATGGAGACCACCCTTGCCGCGATACCTTCTCCCGCCAGCTTCTGTCCAGCCTCCAATGCGATGTGGACCTCGGAGCCGGTGCCGATGATCACCACCTGAGGGGAATCTCCGCTCTCCCAGAGGATGTAACCGCCCTTGAGGACGCCGGAGGCCGGATTCAGAGTGGAACGGTCCAACACCGGAAGGTTCTGGCGGGTGAAGGCCATCACGGTGGGGCCGTCCCGGCGGTTCATGGCCGCGCGCCATACTTCGACCGTTTCGGTGGCGTCGGCCGGCCGGCTGACCACCAGGCCCGGTATCTCACGCAGGGCCATCAGGTGTTCGATGGGTTGGTGGGTGGGCCCGTCTTCGCCGACGCCGATGGAATCGTGGGTGAATATATAGATCACCTGTTGGCCCATGATCGCTCCCAGCCGGATGGCGGGGCGCATGTAGTCGGAGAAAACCATGAAAGTGGCGGTGTAGGGTATTGCCCCGCCGTGCAGGGCGATGCCGTTGGCCACGGCGCCCATGGCGTGCTCCCTGACCCCGAAGTGCAGGTTGTGGCCGAAAAACTCTCCCTTTCCGATGTGGCCACGGTCCTCCAGGATGGTCCTGGTTGAGGGGGCGAGGTCGGCCGACCCGCCGATGAACGCCGACACGCCCTTGGATATGGCGTTCATCACCAGGCCCGAGGCTGAGCGGGTGGCGATGGGGTCGGCTTTCTCGAACAATCCGTTCAGGCCCTCTTCCCAGCCATCGGGCAGCCTTCCGCGAAGGGCGTCGTCCAATTGCTGTGCCTCGGCGGGGAAGGCCTCCCGGTATTCGCTGAATGCCGCGTTCCATTCGGCCTGCTGCGCCTTGCCTCGCTGGGAGGCCAAACCCAGATGGACCCCGGCTTGGGCGGGGATGGTGAATGTTCCTTCATATCCCCATTCCAACTGGGCTTTGGCCAGGCCCACTTCCTCTTCTCCCAGGGGGTCTCCGTGGGCCGACCCCTTGCCGGCCTTATTGGGGCTGCCGTACCCGATCACTGTGCGGCAAATTATCATGCTGGGCTTTCCGGTCTCCGCTTTGGCGGCGGCCAATGCCGACGAAACTTCCTCAACGTCCATCCCTTCGATGGGGCCGATCACATGCCAGCCGTAGGCCTGAAACCGCTGGGCCACGTTCTCGCCGAAGGTGATGTCGGTGTCGCCCTCGATGGAGATGTTGTTCTCGTCATAGAGCATGATGAGCTTGCCCAAGCCCAGGGTGCCCGCCATGGATGCGGCCTCCGATGCGATGCCTTCCTGAAGGTCGCCGTCGGACACGATGGCGTAGGTATGGTGGTCGATGATCTCGTGACCGGGCCGGTTGTACTGGCCGGCCAGCCAACGCTCGGTCAGGGCCATGCCAACGGCGTTTCCAAAGCCTTGGCCCAGGGGTCCGGTGGTGGCTTCAACCCCTGGAGTCAGGCCGTGCTCGGGGTGGCCCGGGGTCTTGCTGCCCCACTGGCGGAACTGCTTCAGCTCATCCATGGGCAGGTCGTAGCCGGTCAGGTGGAGCAGGGAATACAGTAATGCCGATGCGTGGCCACAGGAGAGGACAAAGCGGTCGCGGTTGGGCCAGGCCGGGTCGTCAGGGTTGTGTTTGAGGAACCGGTCCCACAGGGCGTAGGCCATTGGCGCCGCCCCCATGGGTGTGCCCGGGTGACCCGATTTTGCCTTCTGAACGGTATCCACCGCCAGAAATCTGATGGTGTTGATACAGAGTTGGTCAAGGGCCTGGTCTGCCAAGGTGGAACCCCCTTAACGTCTGCGGGACGTGGTCATGGCATTTAGATTGAGGGAGCGCTGGTATCTAGGCCCATGCGCCCTGAATCTGAGGGAATCGAACCCCAGATTATGTTAGCGAACCGGGGGCGGGTTGTCACTAGTAATTGGGCCTGAAGAAAAGGGTATTGATTGGCCCATGGGCAACGGGGTATCAGGGCCGGACTAGGACTGGGTTTCTGGGGTGGGCAATAACGACAACGAGGAATACTCCTCCAGGCGCTTGCGAAGCAGGATCCTGGCGCGGTGAAGACGGGATTTTAGCGAAGCGATGGAGATGTTCAGTGCCTCGGCGGATTCATCGGTGGAAAGACCCTGGATGTCCCTCAAAACGACGGCGGCGCGGAGATCGGGGGATAGGACGTCCAGCCCAGCCTCCAACGTGGAGCGGAGCTCGCTGTTGACCGCGGCTTCTTCCGGGTCGTTCTTCCAATCGTAGACCAATGCGTCGTCGAAGAGATTTTCCGATAGGTATTTGGCCCGGGACTTTTCTTTGCGTATCTTCATCAGACAGGCGTTTACGACGATGCGGTAGAGCCAGGTGGACAGCTTGGACTGGCCTTTGAAGTGGGGTAGCGCCTTGAAGGCCGAGATATAGGCTTCCTGCACCGCATCCTCGGCATCCTCGGCGTTTCGCAGCATTCGGAAAGCGACGCTGTAGGCCAGATCGGAATACTGTTCCACGATCTCGGTGAACTGCCGCTCAAGGTCTACAGCACCGGATGCGTCTTGCGTCGACATCCAAGTCTCCTGGGAAGTGGCCGGGTAGCTATCGATCAAGCTATTGGTCAAGTGTATTCGTCCCAGAGACTGGCTGCAACATGTGTCCGGGCCGGTGCTGAGAGGGATGCAGCCCAACACGGTTTCGGGCCGGAGCCGGCAAAGGTTAACCCTTTCCTTGATAGATCAGGGTATCCGGCTTGAACGCTCCCCAGGCGAACCAGAAATGTTCGCCATGGACAATCTTGGTCAGGCGCTCGCCGGTCAATGGGCCCTCGATGGCCTCGCCCAATATATTCCATGTTGTGCCGGTTTCGGCGTCGGTGAACCCGTCGCCGGCGGGGCTGAAAGTCAACTTTCGTCCGTCTAATTCGGCGATAAAAACGGCTGTTGAGCCGACATCGTCCGCGAAACTGATGATTGGGCCGCCCAAGGCCGATGTGGTCCCGAATTTGAAGAACACCGCCACGTCCACCCCGTTCACCTGGTAGTTCACCGCGCCTTCTTCAGCCAATACCGAAAATGGAAATGCAACGTCCACCCCGGCCACTGTGATTGCCGCGACCCGCTCCTTAGGCTGTAGACGGCCGTCCAACTCGCCTGTAAACAGGAACGGCGGGTTATCAACGCGGTCATAGCCAACGTATGGGTTCTCGCCGTAGCGGCGCGTAAATCCAGTTTGCTTGGACAGGACCAAGCCGTCCGGCTTAAAGGTCTTGAAGTCCTGCCAGGAAACGATGGGCGCGGCCAAGAAGTTGAGTTTTGTGCCGGCCATCACTCCGATGAGGGCCTCGCCGGTCAGCTGCTGCCACCAGGACTCGGTCTGCCGGTCCCACATCACCAGGTCGCTGTTGCGGAGGTTGCCCGAGGTCCCGAAATCCAGGACCATGCCGTTCACGGTCCGCTCGAAAACGATGGCGCTGTTGCAAAGAGGGCAGAAGGTTACCGCCACCGGCACCCCACCGACCACGTCATTAACCACCTCATGCCAGATGAGCACCTGCAGCGGATACGCCCGCTCAACGCCGTTCATCTCAAACGAGATCACCGGTTCCAGGTCCGATAACCACTCATCAGCCTGGTCTATGGCGATGAAATTTGGGTGATCCAACGGGGGTATGCCGTCGCGGGGCACGCCGCCGGAAAAGATATCGCTGAAGGGGATGGTGTGGTAGCTGAAGTCCGTCTTCCAGCCCGCCGTAGAGAACGGAGCGCTTCTCAAGGCGGCTTCGTAATCGGGGTCCTGCTCCACCAGTCCTGTCGGCTCTACTAACACGGAAGAATCACCCGCTCCTTCCGGCGTCGGCCGGTCTGTGCCACGCGGCGTAGGTGGGACCTGCAATAGAGGGTCGGGCGCAAGCCGCTGCTCGGTTGGCGGGATCCGCGTAGCCTCCGGCGTAGACGGTGTAGCGGTTATATCAGATGCGGCCGCGGACGGCGGCGTGTCGCTGGAAGAAGTCGATTCTCCACCGCAGGCGATAGCTATGAGGGCTACGACTGCGGATATCAACCCAAGGGTGCGCAGGTTTGGCATTGGTCTTTCTCCTCAGAAAATAGGATGCCTGACTTCCTGAAGCGATTCAGTGGGGAATTATGCCAGATTCGGCGCTCCCGTAATTTATCCTGAAGCTTTACCTGTACTTGGTTATGGCTATGGTAGAATCTGGGCCATATATTAGCCTGAATCCGGCGGCCAACGGAGGCATACCATGGCTCCCAGCGCTTCACCCCGCCCATCGATGGCTCCCTACCCGGAGGAGCCGGTCCAGGAGCTGCTGAAACGCGTGGCGGAGCGATTGCCGGACAAGACCGCTGTCATCGACGGGGACCGTACCTTCACCTACGGGCAGATCGAAGACCTGAGCAACCGGTTCGCGTCCGCCTTGGCGTCCAGCGGTTTGGCCGTCGGCGACCGGGTGGGGGTCTTTGCCCCAACTGCGTCGAATTCGTTATCGGATTTTTCGGGATACTTAAAGCGGGGGGAATCGCCAGCACCGTGAACTCCGCCTACACGGAAAGGGAGCTTGCCTTCCAGATGAATGACTGCGGCGCCTCGGTCCTGCTGGTCCATGAGGCCCTGTTGGAGGTGGCCGAAAAGGCGAAAGGTCACGGCATGAATGTCCGCCAATTGATCGTCATCAAGGCGGATTCCCAAGAAACCGGCTCATTCTGGGGCCTGATTGAGACCGCCTCAGGCCCGCCTCCCGAATTAGCCATCGACCCCAAAGTGGATGTCGCCACTCTGCCCTACTCCAGCGGCACGACCGGATTGGCCAAGGGCGTGGAGTTGACCCACTTCAACCTCACCAGCAACGTCGTCCAGATGAACGGCTGCCAACCGGATCCTCCCTTGGCCAGCGAGGAGGACGTTGTCTTGGTCCACCTGCCCTTATTCCACATCTACGGGTTGCAGGTTTTGATGAACCTCTACATGTCGGTGGGCGCGACCCTGGTGATGATGGGGCGTTTCGATATGGGGGAGTTCCTGGGGCTCTTGGTGCGCCACAGAGTCAACCGGCTTTACACGGTGCCGCCGGTGGCCCAGGGCCTGACCATGGTGCCAGGACTCAAGGACCTGGACCTATCGGCGCTGCAGACAATCATGCTGGCGGCAGCGCCCACGTCCACCGGCCTGCAGAAGCGGCTCGCGGAGGTGATGGGAGTGCCGGTGGTCCAGGGCTATGGGATGACCGAGCTTTCACCGGCCAGCCACGTCGATTACACGGATACCGAACGCAACCGGCCCGGTTCGGTGGGCCAGCTCACCCCGGATACCGAAGAAAAGATAGTCGACCTGGAAACTGGGCAGACCGAGGTAGCCCCAGGCGAACCGGGCGAATTATTGGTGCGCGGCCCCCAGGTGATGAAGGGCTATTTCAATAACCCCGAGGCCACGGCGGAGACCATCACCGCCGACGGCTGGCTGCACACCGGCGACATCGTGCGCGCCGATGAAGACGGCTATCTCTGGGTGCTGGACCGCAAGAAAGAATTGATCAAATACAAGGCCTTTCAGGTGCCTCCCGCCGAGCTTGAGGGTCTGTTGCTGGGCCACCCCGCCGTCGCGGACGCCGCCGTCATCGGTATTCCTGACGAGGAGTCCGGTGAAGTGCCCAAGGCTTTCGTTGTGGTCAAAGAAGGCCAGGCGCCGTCCGCTGAGGAGATCATGGAGTTTATCGCCGGACAGGTGGCCACCTTCAAACAGATACGCCAAGTCCAATTCGTGGACAGCATTCCCAAGAACCCGTCCGGCAAGATACTGCGGCGGGTGCTGATAGATCAGGAGCGGGGAACCGCGGCGGACTGAATCGTGGCAATCTGCCAAAGTCCGTAGGCGCCGGTTTCAAACCAGCCCCACCGAATCAGCCGAATCCCATTTGTCGGACCTATATACAGCGATACCGCTCATGGTGAGCTCCGACCGCAGTCGAGAGTCACGATGGAATCGGACCCATCGGACCTTATCTAACTGGTTGACCTCGATGGGTCCTTCGACAAGCTCAGGATGAGCGGAATTGGAATGACGAGGAACTGGGATGCTCCATTGTCATTCCGCTGTCATTCCGAGCGAAGCGAGGAATCTCGTTGCTGATGAGGAGCCAACCGCCGGTTCCGCAGGGCAAAAACGGCGTGGCGGCTAGGCAATGGGATTCTTCGCCGCTGCGGCTGGCTCAGAATGACAGATTGAGACGGCGGACTCGAAATGACAGAATGGGGGCCTCCGACCAAATGTTCAAACCCGCCCCCTGGTCACGCCGGCGGAAGCCGGAATCCAGGAATTTCGCCGTTACAGCAAAATGCCTCAACCAACCGATCTTGGATCAAGACCGTTTGGATGGAGTGCAGACCGCACCCTACGCAGGCTGTTTGGACCGGCCCAGCGCTGGGAATATCTGGTCTTTGAAGGCCTTCAACTCCCCGGTGGCGAACTCGTAGGTCTGGTCGGTCATCAGGTAGAGGTGTTCCAGGCCCGCCTTCTCAGCCTGCTTGATCCGCTCGGCGCAGTACTCCGGCGAACCGATCAGGCCCATGGTGTCGCACAGCTGGGCCAGGGCGTCGTCGGGTAGGAAAGCGCACAGTTCCTTGGCCTTCTCCCAGTCCTCGGCGTGGGGAACATCTGGGTAGAGGTCCCAGAGACCCCGGGGCAGTTCGAAGTCCGGGAAGTCCATGCCCGCGGCCTTCAACCAGCGGACGTAGGTGGTTTCCATCAACCGCTGCACCGCCAGGGGCCGGGCGATCTCCCGGGCCTCTTGAATGTCGTCTCTGATGATGGTGGTGCAGGTGAAGATGGTCTCGATGTCGTCGGGGTTCCTCCCGGCGGATCTGGCCCCTGTGGCGATCAACTCCCGCGCTTCCGCCACCGCATTGGGATGGATGCCGGTCATCAAGACCGCGCCGTCGGCAACCTCGCCGGCCACTTTCATGACCCTGGGGCCGGTGGCCGCGATGTAGACCGGGGTGGCCGCACCGCCGCCGTGCCGCATGCGGCTGGAGGTTTTGCCGAAGTCGACCTGGTCTCCGGCCATGAGCGCTTTCATCATGACCACCGAGTCCCGCATCTGACGCACGGTGGCCGGTGGGATGCCCACCACGTTGGCGGAGCTGTAACCCCGCCCGATCCAGATCTGGGCCCGGCCCGGCGCGATCTCGGAGACGGTCTGGGCGGCGGACGCCAAAACCGAAGGGTGCCGGGTCACGGGGTTGGTGACGGCGGAGGCAACCTTGATGGTTTTAGTATTCATCAGCGCATGGGCCATGCAGACGAACACGTCCCGCTCCAGCATCTGTGAGTCCAACATGCCCACGCCGTCGAAACCGGCGTCCTCGCATTCCTGCACGAATGCCGTGATCTCCGGAACGGGCTTGCAGGGAGGCACTCTCAGGTCGATCTTGATGGCCATTGTTTCTCCTTAGTCTGGTCGATGCGGAAATATCGTTAACGGGTCAGTTCTTCCCGCAAACGTCTGATCACGATAGCAGTCTCTTCTTCGGTCAGGTTCAACGGGTCCACCGCCAATTCGTCCGGTTGCCCCAGTTGGTGCAGGTAGATGGCTTGCTCCCCCTGTTCCAGGGCCTTGGCGATCTCATTCCTGCTGGGACCGCGCCAATCGGGGCCAAAATGCAAGAGGGCGTGGGGGATCAGATAATCGTGCTCGTCATGCTCCAACGTGACCTTCAGGCCGGGAACCTCGCTGAGGGCGTCCACCACCCGCTCAGCCTGTGTCCGGTAGGCCCGCATCTCCGCTTCCTCGTCTTCCTCCAGGAACATGCTCAGGGCGGTCACCAATCCCACTATTTCCTCCTTGGCCACTTTCATCGGGCGGCCCAGGAACTGGGCCGGATTGGCGTGGGCGGCGGCGGCTTCGATCAGGTCGGCCCGCCCGCAGAGGATACCCGTGCCCTGGGGGCCCCGGATTCCCTTCCCACCGCTGAAAGCCACCATGTCAGCTCCCTCGGCCAGGAACTTTTTAATGTTCTTCCGGGGTGGAAGCATGGAAGCGGCGTCGACCACGACGGGTACGCCGTGGCTGTGAGCGATCTCGCAGACCTGGGCCAACGGGATAGCCCTCCGGTTGGTCAACGGGGCGCAGAGGAAGGCCACCGCCGCCGTGTTCTCTCCGATGGCCCCCTCCAATTCCCAGGGATGCGAGTATCTGGAATCGCCGATCTCCACCAGCTTGGCGCCCCCGGCCCGGTAGGCCTGTTCGTAGGGGAAACGGTGCATGTTCTGGATGATGATCTCGTTCTTCATCCCAGTGGTGTCGGGCAGTTGCCGCATCTTGACCGGGTCCTGGCCCGCGATGCAGGCGGCCGCCTGTAGCACCAGACCCCCGGCCGCGCCGCTGCAGACGAACCCCGCCTCGGCTCCGGTCAGCCGGGCGATCTCTTCCCCGGCCTTACGGTTGAGTTCATCCACGTTGACCATGATGCGCGCCGCTCCGGCCATGACTTCGAGTACTTCGGGCCGGGTCCTGGTCCCGCCGTACTTGGTGACGGACCCTGCGGCATTGATGATGGGTTCTACGCCCAAGCGTTGATAGGCTTGCGCTGCGTCCAAGGGGAAGATAGCCACGGTGCCTCCTGGGGCGTTATCGCCGTTCAAAGGAAAGATGGGCAATTATAGCAACTCTGGGCCCCGGCAATCCGCACGGTTATCACCGGGTGAATCACATGGGGTAATCCCAGCCTGATGGTGTGCTAAAATTGGCAACCGAAACCCAAGCATTTCTTCCGAAGAAACTTCAGGCGATACTTCCAGCGGGAGAGGGTAGATGGACCAACTTGACGTGCGGACCAAGATTGGATTGGTGGTGGTGAGCGCTTCGTCGGTCTCCGAATTGAGATACCCCAAAGCCGCGCCCCCGGGAGTGGTTTTCCTCACCAGCCGCATGATGCTGGCCGAGGGTGAAAGCATCGAGGCCCTGATCGAGATGGAGAGCAATGCCGGCCGGGCTGTGGGCGAATTGGCCAGCGCCAAGGTTGATGCGGTGGCCTATTGCTGCACCGTTAGCGGCGCATTGCGCGGGATCGAGGCGGACCGCCAGTTCTGCCAGGAATTGGAAGACCAGTGGGGCACCCCCATCACATCCACCATGCTGGCCGTCGCCGAGGCCTTGCAGCACCTGGGACTGAAGAAGATCGTGGTGACCACCCCCTATCCCGACAGCCATCATGTGGCCGAGCGGGCTTATCTGGAGGAGGCCGGGATCACGGCCCTCACCATGCAGGGCATGGGCCTGGAAACGGCCGAGGGGTTCGCGTCAGTCCCGCCTCAAGAGATCTTCGATTTCGCCATGAATGCCTGGAAGGACTATGCCGCCGAGGCCGACGGCCTGTTCATAAGTTGCATGAACCACGACGGCATGGCTGTGGCCCAGGCCCTGGAAGATGAGATTGGAAAGCCCGTGGTCACCTCGCACTCGGCCACCCTTTGGAGCGTTCTCAGCCAGGCCGGAGAGACCGGGCCGTTGTATGGATACGGCCGTCTGCTGGCCGAGCCGCGGGTTGACCGGCGCAAGAACGCCACCCCTGCTGTACACGATGTATAAGACTAATAAGATGAGTTTGGAGAACGAAAGATGACCACTGCAGACCGTTTGACCATGTCCCTTGGCGAAGCGATGTTCACCCAGCGGGCCATCCGCAGGCTGAAGCCGGACCCCATCCCCGACGAAGTCATGCGGGACATCATGGAAGCGGCGATCCGCGCCCCCAACGGCGGCAACACCCAGCAGTGGCACTTCATCGTGGTGCAGGACGCCGACACCCGGAAGCAACTGGGCGAGCTATACCACGAGGCCTGGTGGGCCAAGCGCAAGGACCAGGGGATCATGGGACCCGAAGACATCCCACCGGGCAAGAACTCCACGCGGTCGGCCATGCGGCTGGCCAATGAGTTCGGCGACGCTCCGGTTATGGTCCTCATCTGCGCCCTCAACAAGGGCGGTTCAGGCGGGATCATCCCCTCGGCCCAAAATTTACTATTGGCCGCTCGGGCCTACGGCATCGGCGGCACCATCGCCACCCTGCATGCCGTGGTCGATGAGCGGGTCAAGAAGCTGCTGAACATCCCCGAGACCGCCGAGATCGTCTACTGCATGCCACTGGGTTATCCGCGAGGCGTGTTTGGCTCGGTCACCCGGAAGCCCTTGGAAGAGGTATGCGGCATCGACCGTTGGGACGTTCCCTACAAATAGCCGTCATTAATTCCGCTGAAGCGGCCTGAGGATCATATGGCGGTACGGACCGGCGAGCAGTTCCTGGAGGGCCTGAGAGACGGCCGGGAGATCTGGCTGGAGGGTGAACGGGTGGAAGACGTCACCACCCACCCCAAGACTGCCCGGATGGCCAAGACGTTGGCCGGCATCTACGACCTCCAACACTCCCCGGAACACCGCGACAAGATGACGTTCGAATCGCCCAGCAGCGGGGAGCCGGTGGCCCTGTCTTATCTGGTGCCCGAGACCCAGGAAGACCTGCTGCGCCGGCGGGGCGCCCTGGAGATCGTCGCCCAGTCCTGTCACGGCATGCTGGGACGCACGCCTGATTATGTGAATATCCAGGTGACCGCCTCCCGCCAACTGGCCCATCTCTACGGGCTGAACGACAAGCGGCACGGGGACAACCTGCGCAACTACCACGAGTACGTCAGAGAGCGGGACCTGTGCGTGACCCACGCCTTCGGACACCCCCAGATCAACCGCTCCCTCTCGATCGCCGAACTTCCCGACCCCTACATGGCGGTGGGAGTGGTCGACCACACCAGTGAGGGCGTGATCGTGCGGGGGGCCAAGCTGCTGGCCACCCTGGCCCCGTTCGCCGACGAGATCTTCGCGCCGGTCTACCGGCCCCTGCGGCCAGACATGGAAGAGGACCGCAAGTATTGCATCGGGTTCGCCGTGCCGGTGGCCACCCCCGGCCTCAGGTTCATCTGCCGTCCCAGCCACGACTTGGGCCGTCCGCTGGCCGAATATCCGCTGTCTGGTCAGTACGACGAGATGGACGCCCTGGCCATATTCGACGACGTGCTGATCCCCTGGGAGCGTGTGTTTCTCTACGACGACATCGAACTGGCTAATATGACCGTCGAGAAAGCGACACTTTGGCGGCAGTACATGCAGCAGGTCGCGGTCAAGAATATCGCCAAGCTGGAATTCATCCTGGGCATCGTCCACGGCATCACCGAGGCCATCGGTATCGGAGGCTTCGCCCACGTCCAGGAGAAGAACGCGGAGGTTATAGACACGCTGGAAACCGTGCGGGCGTATATGCGCGCCGCCGAAGCCGACGCCGCGCCTTATGAGGGTGAAGGGATCTGGCCGGCCGCCGAGCCGTGGACCGCCATGCGAAACTGGTACCCGGATGCCTACTCCAGGGTCGCCGCGATAGTTGAGCAACTGGCCGCCGGTGGACTGATGCTGACCCCCACCGAAGAGGACTTTGCCGGGCCACTGGCCGGGGATATCGGCAAGTACTACCAGGGCGCGTCGATAGACGCCACGAAAAAGGTGCGGCTGTTCCGGTTGGCCTGGGACTTGATCGGCACCGAGTTCGGTTCCCGCCAGACGCTGTACGAGCGGTTCTTCAACGGGGACGTGGTGCAGCTCCGTCAACGCCGCTACGCAACCTACGACTACTCGCGGGCCGACGCCTCACTGGAATTGTTCATGGAGAAATTGGAGAACGGGTAAGCCCGCGTGACTTTCCTTGCCCGGACCTGCTCACGCCATGTCACTATGAGCTTGCCTTTCCCATTGTCACCCTGATAGCGCGGTAGCGCGCGAAGGGTCTCATTGCTGCTGGTAGTGGTTGGTTCAGTGGCGAAGAGATTCTTCGGCTGCCGCCTCAGAATGGCACGGGAAAGTGCAGCGGTGGCATCGGATTGATTTAAATACAAACCTATCAGAAACCACTTAGAAGTTATTCCAGCCTTGAGCGTTGGGCTTCACGCCTGAAGTCAAAGGGGAGATTTATTGGTTATTGCCGCTGTGTTCACTTCAGAAGAAGTACCCTCACGAAACGTTGTCGAAAATCCGAGTGCACCTCATAGTTGTCGTCCGAGCGGTTACGTACAGGTTACGTACATTAGAGTTTCTGGGATAATGTTGGCAGGGTCGATAAAAATATGTTGGCCCGACGCGGCGTGGAGAAATATTTTGGCACAACCCATAGATACGACATATTATTTGCCTGCTGAGGATTATATCCAGCCAATCAAAACCCTCGGTTCCTACACCACGTTGATAGTCTTATCGATCGGCGAACATGTCCCAGGGTTAAGAGGGATAATCATCAGAAATTTCGTTACCAGGGGATTGCGCTGCCTGGAGAGTATTCATCGAATTTGGGATCTGGAGAATTTTCAGGATTGCTGGACGCTCCATCGGTCTCTGGTCGAACGACTTTTCACGTTAAGAGCACTTAATGACCGAAATGAGTTCGAAACGTTCGATAAATGGTCCTATGTTCGACAATTTGAAAGCAAAAACCGGATCCTGAGTGATGCTGAACTAAGCAAGAAACTTTTACCTGCAGAACGATCGTTTAGTGAGAAAGAAAAGGACCGTTATACGGAAATTAAGCGAGAAAATATTTCTTGGAAAAGGCCAAACCCTCGACAGGTCGCCAAAAAGATGAACTTATCTTTTCTATACAGTCTTGCATACGACTATGCCTCTACTCATGTACACCCAATGGCGACTGATGGGGAAGATGATTTTTTAATCCTGGCAGGATCAATATCTGAACCTCACTACGATCAACGAGTTGTGTTACACAACTCAATAATTATCCAACTTCTGCTCGTTCAGGAAGGAATGAAGGCCAGTCGCTTATTGTGGCGAGGCATTGTCCAGGATTTTCTGTTTGATTACATGTCCCTATTGTCTACTGGTTCTGGAGAGTACCTGACTACATTCAAAAAAATCGTGAGTTTGCCTCCAGGGTTTGATTTATGCGAACCATCCAAGGAGGGATGCGATCAATCTTAGCGTCCCATCTTCCCGGCTCAACGTGCCTGATGTGTCAGATGTAATCACAATTATCTTGTGACTTTTGGCATGAAGGAGGCGGGCCGTCCCAAGGAGGATTCGAACCTCCGACCCGCTGTTAGAAGGCAGTCGTTGTTCGGATTTAGGACACGTATATGTAAGCCGTAAGCGTGCGAAGGGTTTTGTTGCTTTGGTGGAAGGTCGTTCTAGATGGCAACGGGATTCTTTCCCGACGCGTCGGGACCTCAGAATGACAATTGGGGGAATGGCAACCGCAGCGATCTGAAAGTTGGAAGCTGACCGCTGTTAGCTGACAGCTAGGCGTTTACGCCCCCACCGGCGGCTAGCCGGCAAACAGGTCCTTGATCTTGGTTAGGAAGGAGCGGGTCCCGCCGCGTTCCAGGAATTTGGACCACGATTCCTCAGCGGAGCCGGAGCGCTTCAGGTCTTGGACGCGCTGCTTCATGATCTCCAGCACCTTCTTCTCTTCGCCCTCGTCCAGCCAGTAACCGTGTTCGTTCTTGCAATGGTCGATGGGCAGGTCGTGGGCCCGGTAATTGAAGGTCTCCATGACCTCGTTGCAATGGGGACAGGAGATGTCGCTCTCCCTGCGGGCGTACTCGATCATCCCTTTGCGTTCGTCATCGTCCATGGCGTGGTCTTCCAGTTGGTCCAACTCGTGAAAGTCCAGCCAAAGTCCCTTGCATTCAGGACAGTGATCGACATCGATGTCCTTGAACTTTTTTTCATCTAGGGCGACGTCGCAACGTGGGCAGTTCAATCTATTTCCTCACTAAAATCCCAGTTAAATTGGCCTCGGGGTTGTCTGGCCAGGATAGCATATGCTCTATCGAAGGGTAAGCAGGGCTTGTGGAGAATACGCGGATGCCGGTGTTTTGGATGGGACGGCCGGTCTAGCTGCCGGTGAACTTTGGCTCTCGTTTCTCCAGGAAGGCCTGAATGGCTTCTGTCTGGTCTGCGGTGCCCCGGACCGCGTCGTTGGCCCTGTGTTCGGTCATGATGACCTGGTTCAGGTCCGGGTAATGGCTGTTGAAAAGCTCTTTGGTCGCCTTTACCGCCAGGGGCGGGTTGGCGGCGATCTCCTGGGCCAGGGATTCGGCCTGGGACATCAACTCTTCCGCTGGAAACACCTGGTTGACCAACCCTTTGGCCAGCGCCCACTGAGCGTCGTAGATCCTGCCGGTGAAGGCCATCTCGGCGGCGATGCCGGGCCCGGCCAGAGCGCTTAGTATCTGGGAAACACCGGCGTCGGGCACCAGCGAGCGTTTGACGAATACCGAGGTGAAACGGGCGGTGTCCGAGGCTATTCTGATGTCGCAGGCCAGGGCGATGCCCAGCCCCGCCCCGGCGGCCACGCCGTTCACCGCCGCGATGACCGGTTGGGGTATCTCGCGCAGGTGCGGCGCCAATCGCATGGTTATGGACGGGCCATCATCGGCGTTATCCCCCTTGGCGTCCGCCTCGGCCATGCGTTTTGGCATATCGCCCACGTCAGCGCCGGAGCAGAACCCACGGCCGGCCCCGGTGATGATAACCGCCCGGACCGCCGGAAACTCTCCGGCCAGTAGGTCGAGGACCTCGTGCAATTCCAGTCCCATCTGACGGTTGAGGGCGTTCAGGCGGTCGGGACGCTGCAACGTAATCACCGCCACGTGACCGTGGCGTTGCAGGTCTATGTGCTGGAAGCCGGTGCCAGCGTTAGTGTTGATGGTGGCCACGTGCTCTCCTCCTTGGGTCCGCCAGCTGGTCGCGGGCGATCTGGGCTCCCCGGAAGAGCGCCGACAGCTTGGCCCGCGCGGTGGCTTGGCTCAACAGCACCAGTCCGCAGTCGGGCGCGGCCTGCAGCTTCTCCGGGTCATGGTGCTCCGCGGCCGCCAGTAGCCGCTGGGCGATCTCTTGGGAGTTCTCAATCTCCGGGTTGGCGTTGTCGATGCACCCAAAAAGCACGGTCTTGGACGGACAGAGTTCCAATAGCGCCGGGTCCAGTTGCGGCGCCTGAAACTCCAGGGCTAGTTGGTCGATCTGAGACCGTTCCAGTTCGGCCAGGATCATAGGGTAGCTGGGCTTGATCGGGCGGGGCACGCCGGGAATGGTGTAGCTGTAGCAGACGTGCACCGCCGTCTGGGCGTTCAGTCCCTCCGCGCAACGGTCCAGGGCCTCGATGCCCCATTCGGCCACCTTCTCCGGATAGCGGCTGAACACCGGTTCGTCGAACTGGATCACCGCCGGCCCTAAGGCGTCCAAGGCCTTGGCCTCCCGGTTGATGGCGGCGGCTACCGCCAACGCAAAAGTGCGCTCGTCGCCGTAGTGGGCGTCAAAAGTGGAATCGGTGACCGTCATAGGCCCGGGCAGGGTGACCTTCACCGGCGAGGTGGTATTCGTCAGTAAGAAGCGTAGGTCGTCGACGACTATGGGCCCAAGCCATTCAACCGGTCCGGTGCAGCGCCCCACCTGGGCCAGGCTGCGTCCGTCGCGGATCCACTTCTCCGCCAGAGTCTCGTAATCGAAGCCGCCCAGTCGCGATGTGACGTAGGTGAGATAGGTTTCCCGGCGTTGTTCGCCGTCGCTGATTATCCGGACACCGGCGGATTCCTGGTCGTAGACAGCCAGCCGCACCGCATCATCCTGGGCATCATGCAACTGGTCGCCGGCTAGCAGCCAGTCAGAGCCGGCGCCGAAAAAGACCCTGGCGTCCAACGGTATCTGGCGGTACAGCCAGGGTGGTTTAGGCATGCTGCCCACGACGGTGGTTACGAATGGCTCAGGCATCTAGCTCATGACCCGGCGGAAAAAATCCAGGGCGTTGCCGCCGACGATCTTCTTTATGTCGGTGTCCGAGTGTCCCCGGCGGATCAGACCCCGGATGATGTTCTTGCCGTCGGCTGGGGACTCCAGTCCGTTGAGGTAGGGGGCCGGCATCTCGTCCAGGTCACGGCCCAGCATGTAGTGTTGGAACATCATGTGGTCGCCGATGACCGTGTCGGTGCCGATGCCCACGTGGTCAACGCCGATCAGGTTGACCATGTAGTCGTAGTGGTCCAGGACGCATTCGATATCCTGCTCCGGGTCGTCGCTGAGGGCGTTGGGCACGGCGGTGATGCAGACCAGGCCGCCCTTGGCGGCGCAGGCCTTGAGCTCCTCGTCTTTCCGGGTGCGCCGGGTGGGCCGCAGGGTATAGGCGGCGTTGTGGCTGAAGACCACCGGCGCCCGGGAGAACTCTATGGCGTCCATCACAGTGGGGATGGAGGCATGGGATAGGTCGACGGCCATGCCGATGTCGTTCATGCGGTGGATGACTTCGATGCCGAACTCGCTCAAGCCGCCGGGGTTGCGCTCGTACATGCCGTCGCCGATGTAATTCTTCCGGTTGTAGGTGATGCCCGCCAGCCGCACGCCCATGGAGTGGAGTTGGTCCAGACGCTCCAGGCGGTTGCCGATGGGCAGGTGCTCCAGTGTCGGCATGAACCCGACATTGCCGGCCTGCTTGGCCGCCAGGATCTCGTCGGCGTTGCCTACGCGGACCACATTCTCTTGGGCCGACACGTCGGCCAGCATCATGCCCACCTCGGCCGCCACGTCCTCGTACGCCACGAAGGACATCTCAGTGGCGTTCTGCAGCGCGCCGAAGACGTTGGAGGTGGTCACCGTGGACCAGCCGCCGTACTTGACCGCTTCGAATCCCCAGTGATACCGGTTGGTGCGCAGGAAGTCCACGAACCGGTCCATGGCCTCGGGCAGCACGAATGGGTGCTGGTGCACGTCGATCATCACCGCCTCTTCGGCCAGGCCCTCGAACCGGGTTTCTTCCTCGGCGTTGAGAGGGACGGTGGAAGACGGCACCCGTCCGATCTCTTTGGACATCAGGAAATCGCTGATGCTGGTCATGGTTTCCTCACTTGGCGTCTGTCTGGAAAGAGGTTTGGAGTGTAATTTAGGCGGGGACCGGAGTCAACGGGAAGGCGGCGTGACCGGCAGAGCCTAGTTCATCGAAATGGCCGCTCCGGCGCCGTGAGTCTGTTCGTTGACTAAGAAAGATGCGTTGTCGTGGCCGCGAGAGGTCTCCAGGTCGGCGTCGAACCGCTGTCCGCCCATGGTGCCGATGAGCTCATACCGCTGCTCGGTGTAGAGCCGGCCTTCGTATTCCGGTCCTTTGACGTTCCGCTCGGTCTCTCCGGCCAGGAACATCTCAACGGCCTGGACCATCAATTCCTGAAACTCATCTTGTCCAAGGTAAGAAGAGGCCTTCAAGAAGACGTAGCCCCACCTGATTCCTTTGTGTTCCAACATGTATGCCGAGAACTCCTGTTCTTCACTGATCGGAGGGCTTGCGGCCGCTCATACCGAATTGCAGCACCACGGCCGAGACCAATACTACCCCAAGGCACAAAAATCCTACCGCAGAAAAGCCTCCCAAGGCAAGAACGGCCCCGCCCAAGGCGGCCCCGCCGACACCGCCCATCTGGTTGCTGGCGCCCAACATCCCAACGGCCGTGGCCTGAGAATCTCCGGAGATCTCAGTGCTGATGGCCAAGAACGTCGGCCATCCGACGCTGATAAACGTGATGCTTACCAGAGCAACGCCCACGGTTCCCCAGGCGGAAAGGTCGATGGAGAATAGGAACAGAGAAGCAAGTCCTCCGGCCAAGGCGCAGCCGGCCACGACCTGGGCCCGTCTCTTCAACCCTACAACCGACCCTGCCGTGAAGCTACCGATCACGACACCCACTCCCACGATGGCCAGCGGCACAGCGGTCTCACCGACGCTAAATCCGTGTTTGCTGATCAAGTACGCGGCCAGATAACTGAAGGTCCCGTAGAAGGCGATCCGTTGCAGGAAGTTGGCCGCCAAGGCAGTCCGGAACAGCCCGATGCCCGCCATCCGTTTATACCGGGATATGAAGGAGAAGTTCCGTGCTTCGGGTCTCTGGAGTTTTGGGTACCAGAACCAATGCAACACCGCACAGATGAGGAGCAGAGCCCCAATCACCAAGAACGGGACTCTCCAGCCGCCGGCGCTGGCTAAGACCGCCACGGAAGGCACGCCAATCACTCCGGACAGCGAGGCGAAGGCCATCAAAAGCCCGAACGCCCGCGCTCTCTTAGCAGGCGCAATAACGTCGGCCACCGCCGCCATGCTGTTGGGCGGAATCATGCCGCCGGACAGACCCGTCATGACCCGCAACCCCAACAGGACTCCGAACGACGGAGCGAAAGCCGAC
>JADFNR010000151.1 GCA_022563275.1 Chloroflexota bacterium
CTGGAAGCCGGCGCGACCTGGGCCGACACTCCCAGAGAAGTGGCTGAGCAATCGGAGATCGTGTTCACCTCGCTGCCCGGACCCACCGAAGTAGAAGCAGTGGCGTTGGGCGAGTCGGGAATCATGGAGGGCATGACCGCTGGGAAGGTCTACTTCGACCTGAGCACCAGTACGCCCGGCATGATCCGGAAGATCCACGCCGAGGCCGCGGCCCGGGGAATAGCGGTCTTGGACGCCCCGGTGAGCGGTGGACCAAAAGGCGCGGCCAGCCGGAACCTGGCCATCTGGGTCGGCGGAGACAAGGACGTCTTCGACCGCTGCAAGCCGGTATTGGACGCCATCGGGAATCAGGCCTATTACGTTGGTCCCATCGGCTGCGGCGCGATAGCTAAATTGGTGCACAACTGCACCGGGTACATAGTCCAGGCGGCGCTGGCTGAAGTGTTCACCATGGGCGTTAAAGCCGGTGTGGAGCCGCTAGCTCTATGGCAGGCGGTCCGCAAGGGCGCCCAGGGACGGCGCGGGACCTTTGAGGGCCTGGCGGAGCATCTGCTGCCCGGCAAGTTCGACCCGCCGGACTTCGCCCTGAAATTGGCGCGAAAAGATGTGGACCTGGCGGTGTCCGTGGGCCGTGAGTTCGACGTTCCCATGCGCCTGGCCAACCTGGCCTTGGCGGAGATGACGGAAGCCATGAACCGAGGCTGGGGCGACCGCGATTCCCGCGTGGCCATGCTGTTGCAGGAAGAGCGCGCCGGGGTGGAGGTGCGGGTGGACGAGGACGTCCTGAACGCGATTCTGGAAGCGGAAAAGAACGCTTAGAACCTATTATGGGTGGTTCGACGGGCTCACCACGAACGGAAAGAGTAGTCTTTGCCGTTGATCGGGGAGACCCATCAGGGGAGACCTGTCGAAGGGCCCAATGGCAGACCGCACAGGATTTTGCCGTAGCTTCAACGAGCTAGTCCGCCGCTTCCGGTTGCCAGCGTAGGTCGGGTTGGCGGGCCGCCTTGGCCTCGTCCAGCCGGGCCACGGGAGTGGTGTGGGGCGCGCTGTTCACCAGCTCGGGATTCTCGGTGACCTCGCGGTCGATGTCGATGAGCGCCTGGATGAACGCGTCTATCGTCTCCTTGGTCTCGGACTCCGTCGGCTCGATCATCAGCGCCTCATGGACGATGAGCGGGAAGTACATGGTCGGCGCGTGGAAGCCGTAGTCCAAAAGCCGCTTGGCGATCTCCAAGCCGCTGGAGCCGCGCTCTTTCTGCCAATCGGCGGAGAACACCGCCTCGTGCATGCAGGTGCGGTCATAGGGCAGGTGATAGACGCCGCGCAGGCCGTTCATCATGTAGTTGGCATTCAGCACCGCGTTGCCGCTGATCGACTTGATGCCCGCGCCGCCCAGGGTCCGGATGTAGGTGTAGGCCCGCACCAGCACGCCGAAGTTGCCGTGGAAACCGCTCAGCTTTCCGATGCTCTTCTCCGGCGTGGCGAACTCGTAGGCATCGTTGGTTTGGGTGACGACCGGCCCCGCCAGGTAGGGGGCCAGTTGAGGGGTGGCGCACACGGGACCGGCCCCGGGCCCGCCGCCGCCATGGGGCGTGCTGAAGGTCTTATGCAGGTTCAGATGGGCCACGTCGAAGCCAAGCTCACCCAGCTTCACCCGGCCCATCAGGGCGTTCATGTTGGCGCCGTCGCCGTAGACCAGTCCCCCTGCTTCATGGACTATCCGGCACACCTCGACGATGTTGGTGTCGAATAGACCCAGAGTGCTGGGCAGGGTGATCATCACCCCGGCCAGGTCGGGACCGGCGACCTCGTGCAGGGCCGCCAGGTCCACGTTGCCGTCCTTGTCCGAAGCCAACTCCACGACCTGGAAGCCGGCCATGGCCGCCGATGCCGGGTTTGTGCCGTGGGCGCTGTCGGGAATGGCGACCTTGGTCCGGCCCGTGTCGCCGTTGGCTAGGTGGTATGCCCGGATCATCAGCATGCCACCCAACTCTCCGTGGGCCCCGGCCAGTGTCGCCAGGCTCACGGCGGGCAGTCCGGTGATCTCGCCAAGGAAGCCCTGGAGCTTGTGCACCAATTCCAACGCGCCCTGAGACTGTTCGGCGGGCTGCATGGGGTGGATGCCCGCGAATCCAGGCAGGAACGAAATTTCGTCGTTCACCTTGGGGTTGTACTTCATGGTGCAACTGCCCAGGGGATAGAAATGGGTGTCGATGGAGAAGTTCAACTGGCTGAGTCCGGTGAAGTACTGGACGACTTCGGGCTCCGACACCTCGGGCAGCGGCAGTTCGTCCCGCAATAATGCGTTGGTGGGCAGCGGCTGGGCCGGCACATCCACTTCGGGCAGCACCACGCCCACGCGTCCCGGCACACTCCTTTCCATCAGCAGTTTCTCCGTCTGCCGGTTTCCACCTTGCCGCATCACTTGAACTCCGCCAGCGCCGCCACCAAGGCGTCGATGTCCTCTTTGGGGTTCATCTCGGTGACGCACAGCAGCATGCCGTCGGGTACCTGTTCGCTCACATCCAGACCGCCTAGGATGTTCCGCTCCATCAAATTTTTGTTGATCTCGGCCGGTGGGGCCGGGCACCGGACGACGAACTCTTGGAAGAAGGGGCCATCGATGGGCAATGAATAGCCCGGCAATTCGCCGATCTTGACCGCTGCGTAATGGGCCTTGTGGTAGCACAATTCGGCCACCTGACGTAGTCCTTGTTTGCCCATGGCCGCCAGATAGATGGTGGAGGCCAGGGCGTACAGGGCCTCGTTGGTACAGATGTTGGAGGTGGCCCGCTCCCGGCGTATGTGCTGCTCCCGGGTCTGGAGGGTGAGCACGTAGCCCGTCTTGCCATTCTTGTCCACCGTGCGGCCTGAAAGCCGGCTGGGCATCTGGCGGATGTATTCCCGTTTGGTGGCGAAGAGGCCGACGTAGGGTCCGCCGTAACTGGTTGGGATGCCCAGGGGCTGCCCGTCGCCGGTGACGATGTCGGCGCCGTAGTGGCCCGGAGTCTGGAACATGCCCATGGCCGTGGGGTCTGTGGAGACCACCGCCAACGCACCCTGGGCATGGGCGGAGTCCACCAATGACTCAAGGTCTTCGATGTACCCGAAATAGTTGGGGTATTGCAGCACTAGACAGGCGGTCTCGGTGTCCAAGGCAGGACTGGACGGGTTAACCGTTTCCACGGAGATGTCTTGAGACTGGCAGTAGGTGCGGATCACCGCGGAGTAGGCGGGCGATACACTGTCGGCCAGGGCTACTTTCTCCCGTTTGGTCACCCGGCAGGCCATCAAGGCGGCTTCGGCCAGGCTGGTCGCGCCGTCATACATGCCGGCGTTGGCCACCTCCATGCCATAGAGGTTGCAGACCAGCGTCTGAAATTCGTAGATCACCTGGAGAGTCCCCTGGCTGGCCTCGGCTTGGTAGGGGGTATAGGCGGTGAGGAATTCGCCCCGGGTTATCAACGGTTTTATGATGGCGGGGATAAAGTGGTTATAGGAACCGGCGCCCAAGAACGAGGGTCCGCTGCCAAGGGGGCGGTTCTTGGCGGCCATGCCGCTCAGCTCCCGCTGGATCTCCAACTCCGAGAGGGGCGCGGGCAGGTCCAGGACGGGATCGCGGAACTCGGCTGGGATATCGGCAAAGAGTTGGTCGATGGAGTCGATGCCAATGGCGGCCAGCATCTCTGCCTGTTCGCCGGTGGTGTTGGGGATGTAGTGGGACTGGAAGTGGTCCCCGTGGGCTTCTGGGGTATCGGGCCGGGTGACGGTCATCACAGTCCAGCGGTGAACGCGTCGTAGTCTTGGGCCGACATCAATCCGTCGGTCTCGGCGATGTCCGACATGGTTACTTTGATCAGCCAGCCTTCGCCGAAGGGGTCTTCGTTGACCAGCTCGGGGTGGTCCAGCAGCTTCTCGTTGATCTCCGTTACCAGGCCGGTGATGGGGGAGAACAGGTCCGAAACCGCCTTCACCGATTCGACCTCGCCCATCTTGTCCAGATGGGCGACGCTGTCGCCGACCTTGGGCAGTTCAAAGAAGACGATGTCCCCCAGTTGGTCTTGGGCGTAATCGGTGATTCCGGCCACGGCGCTCTTGGCGGCCGCGTCTTCAATCATTACCCATTCGTGCTCTTTGGTGTATCTGCGGTCGTCGGGACTCACTTTGCCTAGGTCCTCCTGGGGCGGGTGTAGAAGGGGAGCGCCGTCACGGTCACCTGGACGATGCGGCCCCGTAGGTCCAGGTCCAGCGTGGCGCCGGGCTCGACATAACGTTCCAAAACGTAGCCCATGCCAATGCTGGTGTCAAGGGTTGGCGAGTAGCTGCCACTGGTCACGGCGCCGATGGTCTCTCCCTGGTGCAGAAGGCTGTACCCGGCGCGGGGGGCGCTGCGTCCCGGCAGGGTGAACCCCACCAGTTTTCGTTGGACGCCGTTCTCCTGCTGGTCCAGCAGGACCGCCGAGCCGACGTACTCCTTATCGAAGCGGACAAACCGGTCTAACCCGGCTTCGATGGGCGTGGTTTCCTCGTCGATCTCGTGACCGTGGAGGGGCAAGCCCGCCTCCAGGCGCAAAACGTCCCTGGCGCCCAGGCCGCAGGGGAGCGCCCCGGAGCCGGTGAGGACGGTCCAGACCTTGACCACGTCGATGTCTTGGACCAGCATCTCGAACCCGTCTTCCCCGGTGTAACCGGTCCGGCCCACGAATATCGGAGCCCCCTGGATGGCGCTCTCGGCCCAGGAGAAGGGCCGCATCTCCGAAAGCGGGGTGTCGGCCAGTTTGTCGATCAGATCGAGTGTTCCAGGACCCTGGAAGGCGATGAGTCCGGTCGTGGCGGTGACATCTTCCATGACGCAGCCGGGAGAGAATTTCTCGTCGATCCAACGCTGGAACCAGGCAACCACCGCCAGGCGGTTCCCTGCGTTGGGGATCAGCAGGTAGCGGTCTTCAGCGAGGCGGTAAAAGATCGTGTCGTCGATGACGCCGCCCTGCTCGTTGCAGATCATGCAGTAACGGGCCCGGCCCACCCGGAGGCTCGAGGCGGATCCGGTGAGCACCCAGTCGAGAAATTCGGCGGCCTTGGGGCCGGACAGGTAGAGACGGCCCATGTGGGAGACGTCGAAGACCCCGGTGGCGGTCCGGACGGCTTTCACCTCGGCCAGGATGCCGGACGGGTACTGCACCGGCATGTCCCAACCCCCAAATTCCACCATGCGGCCGCCCAGAGAAACATGGGTGTCGTAAAGGGCGGTCTGGAGGTTGTCTGAAGTCACGTGGATTGACGCTCCAAGGAGCGGGAAATTCGGGTGTGCGCAGGCGCGGAAAGCATCATAACTGGTGTATGGTTTTGAGGCAAGTGGAGAGGTGGGTATAATGGCCACTGCCTAGGGAGGCGAGTTAATCATGGACAACCACATAACCAGAGTGCCATCGGAGATCGATGCAATCACAGTGACCGCCGAGAGCGGCCAGGATTCTCCGGTCCTGATGTTAAACCTCAACCGCTACACGGTTGCTGCCGGGTATCCAAATGGCGATGAATACCAGACTTATATGGCCCAGCTTGAGGAGTCGGCCGGCCGGGTGGGCGGCAAGGTCCTCTGGCGCACGCCGGTGGCGGGCCAACCGGTCGGCTGCGAGCATGACGGGGTTGATGAGATTTTAGCTGTCTGGTACCCGAGCCATGGTTCGTTCCTTCAGCTCCGCGAAGAACCGGGGTCTGCGGAGATGTACCGGCTGCGAGAGCTATGCGTTGCCAACGCTGTGATACACCGCTGCCCCGGCGACCGATTTCCCCTTCAGCCTTAGTGCGAATGGGCATTCGCCCACGTCTGAACGTACCCGATACTACAGCTTCAGAAAACTACTTGGTAGTTTCACACCAACTGGTCTAGTCCAAAGTAGGTGGAACAATTGCCAGACGCGCTGAGGTCATTACTAGGACTTTGTTGTGCCGACGGATTCTTCTACCACCGCAGGCAGCTTCATGGTGAACGTCGAGCCTTTCCCGGCTTCACTTTCCACCAGCACCGTGCCGCCCATCATCTCGCAGAAGTGACGGGTGATGGCCAAGCCCAGACCCGTGCCGCCATAATTTCGCCTGGTCGAGGCTTCTGCCTGGGCGAACGCTTCAAAGAGCCGTCCCATCTGTTCTTCGGTCATGCCGATGCCCGTGTCACCGACGGCAAAGTTGATCCAGTCGCGACCATCGTCGGTATATCGGCTAACCGTCAATGAGATTGTCCCCTGTTCAGTGAACTTGCTGGCGTTGCTGAGCAGGTTGAAAAGGCATTGCCTGATCTTGGTGGTGTCGGCGTGGATTGAACCAACCGAGTCGGGGCAGTCTATCTCCAAGGTGTTGGAGTTCTTCTCCACCAGGGTCTGCATGGTGGTTGCCACGTCTTGGACCATAGCACCGACGGGGAACGTCTCCAAATAGATGTCCATGGCCCCGGCTTCAATCTTGGAGATGTCCAAGACATCATTGATCAGGCCAAGTAGATGTTTGCCCGCGCCGTTGATGCGATTAAGGTCTTCCTCGAATTCCTCGTTTTCCAGATCTGCCGCCTCTTCCTGGAGCATCTCGCTGTAGCCGATGATGGCGTTCAGAGGGGTGCGCAGTTCGTGGCTCATGTTGGCCAGGAACTGGCTCTTGGTGCGGTTGGCTTCCTCGGCATCTTCCCGCGCTTGCTGGGTCTCCTCTATGAATTTGGCGTTCCCGATGGCCACCGCAGCGCTGTCGGCCAGGTTTTGGACCAAATTGACCTCTTCTTCGGAGAATTCCCGGTGTCGGTCAAACGCCACGAACAGGACTCCGTACGTTTCGTTCCGAAGTATTAT
>JADFNR010000032.1 GCA_022563275.1 Chloroflexota bacterium
TCGACCGCCGGCTTCACGGTGACCGGGATCGGTTCCGCCGATTCATCAACAAGACATTCACCCTGGAGGTGATACCGGTCAAGGGAGCGGTGCTGCACATAGAGCGGCCCTGGCGACGACAAGCTGACTAACAGTTTGGGCGTCAGTAAGACCTTCACTCTGGAAGTGATACCGGTCAAGGGAGCGGTGCTGCACATAGAGCGGACCACGCCCATCTACATGGATGTGATCAACTTCTTGAACTAGAGCCTTGTTCCGGCAGCAGGCCCAAGTTCAAGCACCTTTCAGCTGCGTGGTATCGCCTGGAAGGAAAACCCAGGCGGTACAAGTGAAAACAGAGGAGCTAAAACATGAAATTCGGCAAGAATGTTCTGAGAGCAATATTTAGCGGTTGGAACAACCAAAGGGGCATCACGGGTCTGGAAACGGCCATCGTGTTGATCGCGTTCGTGGTGGTGTCCTCGGTATTCGCCTTCGCGGCCCTGTCCACCGGCATGTTCTCCAGCGACAAAGCCAGAGAGACGGTGCACGCGGGCCTGGCCCAGACGCGGGCCACCATGGAACTGAAGGGATCGGTCATCGGCACATCCGACGTCGCCGCCGTCACCGGGGTGCTCACGACCATCACGTTCCACGTGACCCAGTCGGCGGGTGGAGCGGACATCGACCTGAGTCCGGGCACCACGATCATCAAGTACACCGACGAAACCCAGGCCAAGCTGTTCGGATCGACCGCCGGCTTCACGGTGACCGGGATCGGTTCCGCCGATTCAGACAACCTGCTGGAGCGGAACGAGGTCTACAAGATCGAGTTGATCAACCTGGACGTCACCGGCCCTGGCGACGACAAGCTGACTAACAGTTTGGGCGTCAGTAAGACCTTCACTCTGGAAGTGATACCGGTCAAGGGAGCGGTGCTGCACATAGAGCGGACCACGCCCATCTACATGGATGTGATCAACTTCTTGAACTAGAGCCTTGTTCCGGCAGCAGGCCCAAGTTCAAGCACCTTTCAGCTGCGTGGTATCGCCTGGAAGGAAAACCCAGGCGGTACAAGTGAAAACAGAGGAGCTAAAACATGAAATTCGGCAAGAATGTTCTGAGAGCAATATTTAGCGGTTGGAACAACCAAAGGGGCATCACGGGTCTGGAAACGGCCATCGTGTTGATCGCGTTCGTGGTGGTGTCCTCGGTATTCGCCTTCGCGGCCCTGTCCACCGGCATGTTCTCCAGCGACAAAGCCAGAGAGACGGTGCACGCGGGCCTGGCCCAGACGCGGGCCACCATGGAACTGAAGGGATCGGTCATCGGCACATCCGACGTCGCCGCCGTCACCGGGGTGCTCACGACCATCACGTTCCACGTGACCCAGTCGGCGGGTGGAGCGGACATCGACCTGAGTCCGGGCACCACGATCATCAAGTACACCGACGAAACCCAGGCCAAGCTGTTCGGGTCGACCGCCGGCTTCACGGTGACCGGGATCGGTTCCGCCGATTCAGACAACCTGCTGGAGCGGAACGAGGTCTACAAGATCGAGTTGATCAACCTGGACGTCACCGGCCCTGGCGACGACAAGCTGACTAACAGTTTGGGCGTCAGTAAGACCTTCACTCTGGAAGTGATACCGGTCAAGGGAGCGGTGCTGCACATAGAGCGGACCACGCCCATCTACATGGATGTGATCAACTTCCTGAACTAGACGTTTTGCCCGCCCCAAAATGGGCCGGTCAGAGGTGGCGAACAATTTAGTTATGGTTTCCCGGATCTTAACGGCGATGCGCTGCCCGTGCAGCGGGCAGCGCGGAATAACTGGCCTGGAAACGGCCATCGTGTTGATAGCGTTCGTGGTGGTGTCTTCAGTGTTTGCGTTCGCGGCTTTGTCCTCTGGGATGTTTGCCAGCGACGCATCTAGGGAAGTCCACATGATCGGCCTGGAGAATACAAGGACCAGCCTAGAGCTCAAAGGTTCGGTCATCGGCTTTGCGAATTCTACAGGCGCCACCGGGGTTATCACAGAACTGACGTTCAGCGTGGGCCAGGCAGCCGGTGGCGGGCAAGTGGATCTAACGCCCGGAACGATGGTCATCAAGTACTCAGATGAAACCCAGAGCAAGTTGTTTGGATCGGCCGCCGGCTTCACGGTCACCGGAATCGGCGGCGCCGACTCGGACAATCTGCTGGAGCGAAACGAAATCTACGAGATCAGGATGATAAATCTGAATGTCACCGGCAACGGTGACGACTCATTGAAGTATCCCTTAGGCGTGGATCGGACATTCACTCTAGAGGTCATACCCATCGAAGGGACAGTACTCCAGATCGAGCGCACAACGCCCATCTACATGGACCTGATCAACTTTCTCAAATAGGGGGCCGGCCATTCGCCGAACTGATGGGGTTGAGCAAATCTCCAACGGGTTGCCTCGACGTTCGGGCACGCTTAGGTCTTTTTCCGGGACCTCCGCAGCGCCATCCATGATCAACTAGCCCTGGCGGCGGATTGTTCCCCCTCGATCCGCGCCGGGGTCTGCTGGCCTTTAGGCCGATTATCAAAGCGAGCATCCAATGGCAGATGGCGACCAGAGAATAGAAGTCTTAGAAGATGAAATGAAGGTACTGAAGGGAGAGGTCTCCCGTACCTTGGTTGACCTACGTGCTCTGTTGATGCGTGAAGAATCGCCGCTGATGTCCGGGGGGCTCGTCAACCGCATCGTGGCGCCAAGTGACCGCGGTGTTGGCGCCACGACCCAAATAACCCTGGCTCCGGTGGTCGAAGCGCCCGCTACCGTCGCCGTGGTTGCCGCACCGGGTGTTCCGGATGTAGAACCAGCGGCTTTGGCGGGCTTGCCGGACTTGGGGACCACGGCGACGCCGGAACCGCCTGGGTCGCCCAGCGGAGGTATTATTCCATCTTTGGAGGGTCAGGGTGTCTCTCCATTATCGAATGCGGCGCCGCCAGCCAGCGCACCATCTGCCGGTGATTTCAATCTTCCCGGCGCGCCATCTACCGGTGATTCCACGCTCCCGAATGCGAACGCTTTACCTGGACCCGGGCCTGATGCTGATCTAGCAGACGAAGAACGGATCCGCAAACGGAGAGAGCGTCTTCTGGAGGAAGAGTCTCTAGAGGAAGGAGAGCGCGCCCTCCGTTCCCGAAAGAGAGAAAGCGATCAAGCGGAGGAAGCGACTGAACAGGAAGCTCGCGACCGCCGGAAGAAACGAGCACAGGAAGATGCTGAAGAATCAAAGCCCGGAGTTGGACCTGCTTCAGATCCAGCGAAAGATGCTGAAGATGTTGAACGGCTCCGCCAACGAAAGGCTCATCTCGAGGAAGAGGAGTCTGTAGAAGATGCGGAGCGTGCACTGCGTAAACGCAAGAGAGAAGGTGATCAAGAAGAAGAAGCGGCTGAACAGGAAGCCCGTGGCCGCCGGAAGAAACGAGCCCGGGAAGATGCTCTAGAACTGGAGATCGGGACTGCACCCGGAGCTGATTCAGATCCAGTAGCCGAGCTGAAAAAAGCTCAACTGAAAGACGCTGAAGATGATAAACGGCGCCGCGAACGCAAGGAGCGTCTCAGGGAAGAACAGGCTTCAGATGATGCGGAGCGCGCCCGGCGTGACCGAAGGAAAGAAGATGAGCGATCGGAGGAACAGGCCGAGGACGATGCTCATAAACGCCGGCGGAAGCGATCTCAGGAAGAAGACGAAGAGCTAGAGAATCGCAGCCGCAAGAGAAAACAGGAGCAGTTGGAGGAAGAGGCCGACCAAGAGCGCCGGGACCGCAGAATGAAACAGGAGCGTGCGGAAGAAGAGGCCGATCAAGAGCGCCGGGACCGCAGGAAGGATCAGGAGCCGGAATACGGCGAAACACCGGAGCATCGGGATCCAAACACACTAGCTTGGCAGGAAACAAACGATCAACTGGAGAGCCAATACGGGTCCGAGTCGCAAGACGAGATTGATCATTTCCGCCGCGTTGGCCGCCGAGGTAGAGGTCTGGAGCAGGAAATGGAAAACTTTTCAGAATCACATATGTCAGAAAGTGATTGGGATTCCGGCATGAGTTCCAATCACGAATCAGGTCCTTTGGACGAGGTTCCCGAAGACCAAAGGAGTCCCATGGGGCCGGATGCCGCGAGAACTGGATTGGATGTTGGGGAAGATGAGGAATACGGTTCCGAGGATGACCAGGCCGATCTAGTGACCGGAGCCGGCCAAGTCCAAGACGATCTGGTGACTGGAGCCGGCCAAGACCAAGACGATCTGGTGACTGGAGCCGGCCAAGACCAAGACGAAGAAGGGGACCAAGCCCAGAACCAGGACTATGAACTCGAATTTAGTCCAGAATCCGCCAGAGTTGATGGATTAGGCGATGGCCCCGCTGACAGCGGCGGCGATGACTACTCCGATGATTGGGACGATTCAGAAGAACCAAGTCCGCCACAACTAGACCCGCTCGACGATCACGATCCCTACGAAAACCAGGAGGAACCCAAAATTAACGGAAACAACGGCCCTCGTAGGCCCAAGGGACCGGAAGCGGGACGGCGGACGTACGAGGACGACAACTACCAAGAAAGCGACTACCAAGACAACTACGACGATGGCCGGAACCAAGAACACAGGTCCCGGCCCCAGAACCCGACCCGTGCCCAGCGGATGCCTAGACCGTCTCCTGGTGGGCCCATGGGCCGTCGGCCGCCCACGGGCAACTATGGCTATGCCCCTCAAAAAGGCAACGGCCGCTGGGAACAACCTCCGTCCGGACCCGATCGGTGGCCGGGCCCCCAGGAATGGGCGCCGGAACCGCCGCCCATGGACCTTAATCTGGTGTCCAATCTGGTCCGTTGGGCCTCCATGGCCAAACACCGGGTGGGCGAGAAGCGGCTTTCGGACATCATTGAACTTTATGTTGCGTCAAGAAACGCTCCTCCCGGACTGAGCAAAGTGCTTGCCAACATCGCGTCCATCGTCGACGACCAAGCGCCTGAATCGGGACAAACGGCCCAGGAAACGATGGACCTGATCGCTCATCTCCACGGCATCCTGACGGCTAGCCTCCCCGTGCCCGCGGTGCCCTTGTTCGATGGCCCGATCAACTTCGGGGCCGGGAATAGGGCCTACGGCGGCAACGGACCAACCAGAGACGACGGCAAGGGTGACTGGTAGTGGAGAAGGCTATCGCATCATCTCTGTTCATCATAGCCAGCGTGGTGGCGACCATCGCGCTCATCAACGCCGTGTTACCGGCGTTGGGCAAGAGTTCCGGCGCATTGGTTTCGGCCAATGCGGCCGCGTCTGACCGGATAAGGACCGATATTGAGATACTTCATGCAACGGGCGACACATCGGCCAAAACGGTGACATTCTGGGTGAAGAACATCGGGACCACCACCATAAAAGATATCACGGTGTCTGATATTTTTCTTGATACCCCTTCCTCGGTCAATCGACTCTCCTACACCTCCGGATGCAGCTCAGATTGCTGGGATTACGCATTGGAGGGAGGAGCCACGGTTTGGAAGCAATCGAAAACAGTAAAATTCACGCTCACTCTGTCGACGCTGGACAGCGGGGTTTATTCGGTTCGGTTGAGCGTCTTCAACGGAGTGAGCGCCGACAAGGACTTTAGCGTCTAGGTTTCGGGGGTCTGAGAAATAGGGAGCAGCCAGTCTCGTGGGAATCCTAGTAGCTGGAATATTGGTAATCACGACATTCTTAGTTGCCTCTTCACTGATGTTCGGGACAATCTTGAGCGGCTCGGTGGAGCAGACCCAAGCATTAAAAGAACTGGCGGTAATTAACAAACGGTTGGCCGGATCGGCCTTAAACATCACCAGCGCGGTGGTCGATACCCCTGGAGGGGGCGACGTGACCGTGGTGGTGGACAACACAGGTTCAGAGTCGGTTTTCGATTTCGCCGATATGGACGTGATAATTCAATACACGGATGTGTCCGGCAATAAGACACTCACATACCTGGATTTCAATTCAGTAGCGGCAGGAGTAAATGAATGGACGGTGCCCGTCACCGGAGTGCAACCAGATTCGTTCAATCCGAACGTCTGGGACTCCGATGAGGTCCTGACCATAGACATCAAAGTAGACCCATCGATAAAAACAGGGACATCAGCCCACGTGGTGGTGGGAACCCCGCAGGGAGTCGCCGACCAGTCTGACCTCACCAACCCTTAACCCTCTACGCAATCATAATTTTTTTAAACAATTGCACCAGAGGAGAGGACCGGATGGCACGCCCCGTAATAGAAAAAGGGAAAACGATCACCACTGGCAGTACTGAGATAGACAAAAAGCTGGGCGGAGGCATCCCGGTGGGTTCGCTGGTCTTGCTGGAAGGCCAGTCAGACGCTGGGAAAAGCGTGCTCAGCCAGCATTTCTCCCATTCAACACTGAACGACAAGATCTCAGTGGCGTGCTACACCACTGAGAATACGGTAAAAAGTCTGCTGTCCCAGATGAACTCGCTGAATCTGGACGTCACAGACTATTTCCTCTGCGACCGCCTGCGCATCTACCCCGTGGAGATGACCGCTGAAGACGCGGATGTCGGGGAATCGTTCAACGCTCTCAAGAATCATTTCGAATCACTGCCGCCCAGGTTCGAGCTGATCATATTCGATTCGCTGACGGGTATGGTGGCCCACGCCGACGACCGCGGCATAATCGACTTCTTCGCCGGTTGCAAGAAGCTCTGCGACCAGGGCCGCACCATCGTGACCATCGTCCACTCCTACGCCTTTGCCGACCAGATGCTGATCCGCGTCCGCTCTCTGTGCGACGCTCACCTGGTGATGAAGATCGACCAGTTGGGGGAGCGGTTGGTCAAGACCATGGAGGTGGCCAAGGTCCGGAATGCCGACCAGTCCACTGGGAATGTCATCAGCTTTGACGTGGAGCCAGGCATTGGGATGAAGATAATCCCAATCTCCAAGGCCAAGGCCTAACCGATGGCGCCAGTGAAAGAACGCCGCCGGTCAAAGGAGACGCCGCACAGCCATAAGAACGGAGTGGCAAGTTGCCCAATCATAAAGCTGTTGGGTAAGGAGCTACAGGAAGAGGTGGCGTCTGCGGGTCATCTCATGGATTATATCCACGGCCTGGAGATCGACATAATCGGCATCCCGGAGTATCACAAAGAGTTGGGCCGAAGAGTGGGTGACATGAAGAACCCCAACGTCATCTATCCGATACGTGGCGGCCTCTATGTCCACGTTTACCCCGACCCCAAAGACGCCAGAAATTTTTACTATGCCATCGAGCCCGGCATGAACGTCGACAGTAATGGTCTGATGGAACTGCTGGAAAACAATCTGGTTGATTATGTTGACGACCTAGATGACCTTGGCGGCAGAGACCAGATCGACCGGAAAAAAAAGCTTCTGGCGATCTTGAAGAAGATCTGCGTCATCACTAAACCCAGGGACCTCGAGAAGGCCCGCGAGAAATCCGAAAAGAAGGATGAAGGGAAATTACCGGTTACCCGTGAACAGTACGAGACCCTCAAATACGAGTTGATCCGCGACAAAGAAGGCCTGGGTCAACTGGAGCCGTTGATCCTTGATCCTTACATCGAAGATATTTCGTGCAGCGGCGTTGGACCGATCTTTCTGGAGCACAAGATATTCAAGGGCCTGAAGTCCAATATCGTATTCGACGATTTCCAGACCCTGGACGATTTCGTGATTAAATTGTCGGAGCGGATCGGGAAACCGGCGACCTTCCGGCAACCGATCATCGACGCCACATTGCCCGACGGCTCGCGTATCAACATGGTTTTCGGACAGGACGTCTCCCGCCGGGGCAGCAACTTTACCATACGCAAGTTCTCTGAAACTCCGCTCAGTATCGTAGAACTGGTGGAGTTTGGCGGCCTCTCCTATGAGATGGCGGCGTATCTGTCGCTGGCCATGCACCACGGTCAGAACATCTTTGTCTCCGGAGAAACGGCGTCCGGGAAGACGACCTTGATGAACGCGTTGACGACGTTCATTCCCGCCGCCAGCAAGATCGTAAGCATCGAAGACACTCCGGAGCTCCAGGTCCCCCACCCCAACTGGATCAGGGGAGTGATCCGGGCCTCCACCGGGGATTCCGGCTCGTCGGTGGACATGTTCGACCTGCTTAGGGCGGCTCTCCGTCAGCGTCCCGATGAAATCATCATCGGTGAGATACGCGGCGCTGAGGGCGCCGTTGCGTTTCAGGCCATGCAGACGGGGCACGCTTGCATGGCCACCTTCCACGCCGACTCGGTGGAGAAACTGATCCAGCGCTTAACGGGCAACCCGATCCTCATCCCCAAGACCTATATAGATAACCTGAACCTGGTGGCCATCCAGAGCATGGTCCGCCTTCCCAACGGAAAGCCGGGCCGGCGCCTGATCAGCCTGAATGAGATCGTGGGTTACGATTCAGCCTCGGATTCCTTCTCCTATGTTGAGGTCTTCAAGTGGGATGCCGCGAAAGACATCTTTGAGTTCCCCGGATATATGAACAGCTACATGCTGGAGGAAGTGATCGCCATGAAGCGGGGTCTTCCGCCCAGCCGGAAACGCGAGATATATGACGAATTGACCCGGCGGACAAATCTACTCCGCCGGCTGAAAGAGCAGGGAATAACCGGTTTCTATGAGATATACCAAGTTTTGGCCCAGGCCAACAAAGAAGGGATATTTAAATAACGTGCCAACCACAGCTAAGAATCAATGATCTTCTCCAAGAAATCATCAAGCAAGCGAGTGGCTGAGAAGGTATCTTCCGACAACTCCGCGATAAGCTTCGACCTCTACTCCAATCTCACGTACATGGCGGCTCTTTCCGTGGGGGAGCCGTCTCGAGACCTGATAATGGCCAAGTCATTGGAGCAAGAATTCGAGACGGGCATCTTCTTCCGCCAGGTCTATGTGATGACCAAGCGGATGGGCTTTGATTATTCCAGGGCCTTCCGTTTGGTCTCCAGAAAGGCGGGTGCGGTTAGCATCAAGAACCTGCTTCTCCGTTTCGCCGGCGCCATAAATTCCGGCGTTTCCGAGGTGGATTTCCTACTGGAAGAAGCCAAGGTGGAAGCCGAAGAGTACAACAGCACTTACCTTCGCGCAGTGGAGACTTTGACTAAATGGGCAGACGCCTATGCGGCGTTGCTGGTGTCGGTCACGCTGGTAGTGGTGGTGGCGATGATCTCTACTATGCTCAGCCAACTGGGAGATGCCTTCTTGTCGATGCTCACCCTCGCCACGATCTTTGTGACGGCGTTCGGTGTGTACATCATCTTCCGGACGGCCCCTACCGAGGACATCATTTACCAGAACCGTCGCGGCCCTAAATATAGACGGCGTTCGAAGCTAATGTTTTTTATCTTTGCGCCCATCGGTTTGTTCGGGGGGCTGTTTTTAAGTCTGAGTTACGGCCTGCCAATCTTATTCGTAACGATTGGACTGGGGCTCCTGCCATCCGGGGTGTACGCCTACCTTGATAACGGGTCCATTGGAAAGATCGACAAGGAGGTCTCGTCGTTCATCAGGTCTCTGGGGAATGTGACCGAGTCTTTGGGCTCAACGGTCTCTGTTGCCCTGGAAAAGATCGACCGCCGGGCGTTGGGAACTTTAGACCCCTATATCAAGCGTCTCCAGATCCGGCTGAAACGGTCGATCAACACCGATAAATCTTGGAATGCGTTTCGAGATGAAGCGGGAAGCGCGCTCTTGAACTCCTCAACCCGGATGTTTGTTGACGGCGTCACCCTGGGAGGCGCGCCGGACAAGGTTGGGGGCATAGCGTCGAAATACGCGCTTGAGGTCGCCCTGTTGAGAGACCGCCGGGCCGTTGCCGCGCTTCCCTTTGCGATCTTGACCATTCCGTTGCATTTTGCGATGACCGCGCTGATGGTATTCATCTTGGAGATCATGCGGACCTTTAATAGCCAGATAGCGGGCGCCATCGCTGAACTGAACGAGTCGTCCGCCGGGAAGGGGCTGGCGCTGCTTCCTCCGCTTCCCGTCTTCCAGAGTCAGGACATGGGTTCTCTGGGCGTGATCACCACGGTCGCGTTGGTCTCCATGACCATCGCCAACGCCCTATCGCCAAAATTCGCCATGGGTGGCAGCCCGTTTTTGATGTCGTTATTCGGCTCAATCACCTGCCTAATGACCGGATTTAACATGCTGTTCATTCCGAAGATTGCCCGAAGCGTCCTTCTGCCAGACGCCATCTGAAGGGAGATGAATCATGGGCCTCTTGGATAAACTCAAAAGAAACCGGAAACAAGCCGATGAAGACTTGGACGACTTGGATCTGGACCTGGACTTGGATGAAGACGGTGGTGACACGCCGTCTGCTTCCTCCGGAGGCGGCGTTCTCGGACGGGCGATGGGGCTCTTGCAAAGGGGCAAGAAACGGTCCTCAGGCGAGGAGGATGACGAAGATGGTGAATTGGATGTAGACAGCTTCGATGAGGACGACGATGAGGATACCCCAAAGAAAGGGGGCGGGGGTCTCCGAGGCATCCTTGGCAAAGTGAAGAGAAAAGGGGGGAGAAGGAACCGCTCCGGAAACTCAGACCCGGATGATGATTCCGAATCGGATGAATTGGTCTCTCTGGAGGCGGATGAGGATCCTGATGGCGATGAACAGCCCATAAGGCGGTCTGGCATCGCGGCCGCGCTGGACGGAAATTCTGAAGAGGATGAGCCAAGCGCCAACGGGGAGGAGGAATCTGGCCGTGAGGGCGCCCTGGCGGGCCTTGGGCTGGACCTGGAGTCATTGTTCGAAGACGAGTTCGTGTTTGATCCAACCTTGAAAGACCTGGCGGAGTCCCTGGATAATGTTTCAGCCGTGGAACTAGCTGCTGATCTAAGGTCGTTCTTGGAGGAACTTCAATAGCCGGGGCGGCACCGTTATTGGAACGAACAAAAACGTGAGGCAAAACGGCGGCCGTTCGGCCGCCGTTTTTTTGACCAAGCCGAACCGCTGCCTGCCTCAGCCTCTACCTAAGTGAGTTTTTATCTGATGGAGATACGCGTCTGGTCCGCTGCGGGGAGCGTATTGTCGTCGATTCGGAAGTCAACCGAGACGCTTTCACCCGATGTATTGGCAGTGGAGTCCGCGAACAGGTCAATCTCCAGGTAGTCGGTGCCGTCCACCACTGTGTATTCGCTGAACGAATAGGCTGCCGTTAAGGTCTGCCACGCGCTGCCCGCTATGTTGGAGCTGTTGGCCACGTCCGTAGCCAATGTCGCGCGCACGGCGCCAGAGGAATCTCTGATCACTATATCGATGTCGGCGTGGATGTCCAACCGCACCAATCTGGTGTAGCCGGCCACCGATATGTTGATTGCCCCATTCTCCAGCAGCTCGTCCCATGTGTTGGCGTTGCTGATGCCCACGGCGGCCTGCAGGTGGGTATTCCGCTGGATATCGCCGTTCCAGTCATCGGATGAGCCGCCCTGCCTGAAACTTGCCCTGTAATCGGCTCCATTGTCGGTGTTTTCCGCCCAAAAGATCAGCCCCACAGCATCGGATGACACCGCGGGAGAAACGTCTGTGTCAGCATCCAGTTGCTGCCAGGAACCCAGTGTTGGGTCGGCCACAGCCACATCATCGGTGTAAAAGACGACAGACCCCTTGGTCTGGCCCACCAGATAGACTTTGATGTTGCTATTTTCGATGTAGATGTCGAATTGGTCCGATCCGTCGATGCCCACCAGGTACATGGTGTTCTCATAAGGGCCCAGCTTTCTGTCGATGGTGGAGAAGGAACTTCCGGTTTCCCGCACACCGTAGTTTCGCGCCGCGTTTTCCACGTTGTCGATCAGCAATATAACGCCGTCCGAATCTGAGTCCACAACGCCGGACACATCGATGGCCGTCCAGGTCCCCGTGGCGCCTGGCGTAACGTCCAGCGGCACACTGAAAAAAGCCGGATCGGACCCGATGGTGTAACCCAACAGCTTGAAGTCTATATCCACGTTCTCGATATAGCCTTGGACCAGGCGGCCGCTGTCGATCTTAATCATCTGCCAGCGGTGGGAAGCGGGGTACAGCAACCCGTTCTCGATGTCCGACATGTAGTCTCGGGTGTCATCTTTCCCCCGCACCATTCCACTGTAGGTGCCAACGGTCCCGGTGTTCACGACTTCGATGATCGCTCCGGACGCCTCCGGAGGGACAGCGGCGGAAAGGTCGATATCCTGCCAACTGCCGGTGACGCTCAGGCTGATGTCCGTGGCATTGACCGGCCAGACGAATCCCAGGTCTTCCTTGTCGCGTTTGACCCGGTAGGTCGCCGTCCAGGTGGACGCCGGTATGTTAGCTGTCTCGGTGAGCAGGAAGGTTGATCTTCCGTTGTTGGCGGTGGGACTGATGCGCCCGGTGGTGGCCGACGGTATCGCCGATGAGATGGTGGTGGCGGTGGCGGTAACCTCGGCAGTCACATCGCTGACCAGTTTGTAGTATTCCACGCCGTCGATGTTGTTCGTCTCGGAATGGAGATACAGATGCTCCGGGCATTGAAAATACTCCAGGTCTCTTGCGCCCAGGGGAGAATTTACCAGCAGCGGCCCGTAGCCGTCGGCCTTCATGGATGAGGCGATCGAGAACTTGATGACCGCCGTTTCCTGGATGTCCCACTGGCTGGCGTTACGGGTGTCGGGGGAGAGGGAGGTTACGGTCCAACGATTTCCGGTGACGGCCGTTGTGGCGTATTCGAGATAGCTGACAACCTTGGAGCCGCCGGTGTCGGTGTATTCAACGAGCACGTCTCCGTCTTGGACAGGGATGATGTTGATCGACCCGGTGTTCACCACCGAGGCAGTGAAATTCGTGCAGTCCAGGTCCGTGCTAGTGGGCCCCGCGGAGGAGATTTCAATAGAAGAATTTATACGTTCTACCTGTAGGCTCTGTAGCGCGGAGAAATCTCGGCCGTGGATATCCCAATAGTTCAGGAGAGAACTGAATGTGGCAATCGCCATCAGAAAGAATAAGGAGATGATTACGCTGCTGGGAATCAGAGTGGTCATGGATCAGGTAAAGCTTTGAGCGGCAGACGCCCCTTAGGTGGTTGAATCCGTAGCGGCTGAAGCTCTTCCGCCGCCCAAAGCTCCGGTGGGCCGCTTGATCAGCTCTGGAGGCCCGGTTTTTGTTTTCCGAGCGCCCTAAACGCCTTCTCCAACAGCGCCAACCGGCTACGCCCTTCGGTGACGATTCCCGCGTTCAGGTCGACGCTGCGGTAGTTGGCAAGCCAGATGGCCTGGGTGAACCACGAAAGGTGGTCGTCGATCTCTTGGCTGCGGTCGGCGGCGAAGGAAGCGTAATGGCCCGCTGTCTGCCAATCGGCCCTGGGAGCGCCCGCATCGCGCCGGATCAAACGCTCAACCTCGGTATAGAGTTTCTTTATCTCCCGTCTCCGGTCTCCCGGGATCACCGCGTAGGCCAGCAGGCGCCGGCCCGCTTTACTCAACCGCCGGCGAGAACCGGTTTGGAACCATACCCCTATCAGAAGCACAACGGCCAAGGACGGCGCCAGAGCCCACAAAACGGGGCCTGAAACGGAGCTGGTCAGGGTCTCAAAGGCTTTCTGCGGCCCCCCCTTCAGCGTCTCGAATACTTCCTCTCCGACTCCGGCGCTCAACCAGCTCGTGAGGCCGGCCATCGGCCGTTGTCCCAGGGATTGGTTATTCCTGGGCGCGCCGTCAAAGGGCACCCACCCGGACTGGCTGAACCGCACCTCTGCCCAGGCATGGCGGTCGCTTTCGCGCACCCGGTAGGTCCCGGTTAGCGGGTCTCTAACGCCGGGAAGATAGCCCACCGCCAACCGGGCTGGCATTCCGGCAGCCCGGGCCAGCATCACAGTCGCGGTCGCGTAATCCAAGATGCTGCCGGTCACCCGCTGGAATAAGAACTCGTCCAGTGTCGCCATGGAGGCTAGGCCGGTGGGTCCGGGAGGAACATGGTCGGTCTCAGTGTTCAAGTACGAGATGATTCGGCCAAGTTTCTCAAAATCGCTGGCCGCCGAACCGACGATCTTCGTGGCCAGCTCCGAAAGTTCCTCTTCCATGTAAAAGGGGATGAAGGTCAATTCCGGGGACAATCCCCGCGAAGTTTCATTCAGCAGCTGTGCCGGGGAGTGGTTAGGCACCGCGGAAATGACGCTGTAGGATGATCCTGAGGCGAGCAAAGCGTCGTCGGACTGCTCGTCGTTCACCACCACCTGCAGAGCCCGGTAGCCCGTTATCATGGGCAATTCGTCATCCCCCCTCACGAAGAAAGTCTGGCGGTAGTTGACGTCTTCAGAGGAAAATTGGTTCTCAAGGCTGTACCAAGTCCCCTTGGTGTCGAAACTTTCGATCATCTTATTGTTCAGGTCTTTAATGGTCCAACGTACCCCGTCGAAATCCTCAAACACCAGCCCTCTCCAATAGGATGCGACTTTGCTACGCACGTGGAACACCACAGGGTCATCGCCATTGTCGGTCTGGTCGTCACGGAACGCCACCTGAGTTTGGCCGGCGGCTCCCTGGCCACCGGCGCCGGGTAAGGTCTGTGAAGCCGTCTCTTGGGCGCCAACGCCGCCGCCGGTAGTGTGCAACGGGCCTGGGATTCCTCCCTCATCCTGAGGAGACTGGGGTGGCCCATCTGGGAATTGTTCCGTCCGGACGCCTGTATCACGGGCAGGCGCAGGTATTGGATCAGATACCGGGCCACCGGCCTGGTCACCCATCAGGGTGGTGACTTGAGCGGGAGGCCCTGTTTCTGGGCCCATCTTTTGGAGACCTCTCTCCTCACCCGTTTCGTTGAACGTATCCCCGATCGAGATATCGATGGGAGATTCGTTTCCCCGCGAAAGATCGCCCGCCTTGACTGTTGGATTGGAGGGTTTCGCCGCGGACGGACCGGCGCTTTCCGCGACCGTTATTTCCACAGGAGAATCGTCTTCTAGGTCTGTAGGACTTATGGATGGCTGGATATCGATATCGCTCCCAGAATATGGGAGAATCACCAATTCAGGCGGCCCGAACAGGTTGCTGTCGCCACGTGGAATGGTCGAGAACGCAAGTCCGGCCAAGAGGAACATGGCGCAGATAGCGCCGACCCAATAGACCAATATCGCAGCCGAATTCTTGGTCCAATAGACGTGGGCGGCCCGTATCATGTCTTCCAGGTAGGTCAACAACATGAAGGCCAACAACACCACCACGAACCCAACCGCGAAAATGCCGAAGCTAACATCAAAGGCCTGCTGACTGGCGAAGAACAAGACCATTCCACTCAGCAACAGGCCCGTGTAAAGCCCGCCGCGAGTGCGCGCGTCGAAGGTTGCCAGACCGGACACCAATATCAGGTACTGGCCAACCGGAATCCAGTCACCGGTGAACGTTTTAACCATGTCGTCGCGCAGGATGATAGAGAGGGCAATGACCAATGCCGCGATGATCAACGGCCGCATGCGGGATGGCTTGCTTCGCATACGGTAGCTGAGCCAGTGGCCGGCGGTGCCTAAGAACCCTCCAGCCAAACAAAATCTAAGGTCGCCTCCGACCCAGGCGAGCCCCAAGGCCGCGACCCAGAGTCCGGCCAACGCCAGCGTGCGCAGCCGGGAGGAGTCTTCGGTCTGGGAGGAGAAGAATGAACTTAGCCGGAAGCGGGCCCATCGGACCAGAGCTACATTCATCTTTGGCCGGCGCCTGCCGCGGACATGCCAGCGAGTGCCTCGTACGATCTAAGTTCGTTGGACCGCCCCAAGTTTTCAATATCGGTCAGTGTTTGTTCCAGACCACCGGGGTTGCAGGTCAGGACCGAGGCCCCAGCCTGCTCCAAAGACCTGGCGGAATCTTCACTGCTCTGCGGCTCGCCAAACCCCTCCAGCCGTACCACCACGGTTTCACCAGAACGGGCAAGCGCGCGGTTTAGGCTCTGGTGGCTCGGCCCGTCGTCGGCGGACACTATCACGAATAGGTTGGCGCCTGTTGGAAGGTTGGCCAGCCCTTGTCCCATGGCATCTCGTCCTGCTGGTTGCGCCACAGCCAGCAACTCAAGAAGGTCGGGCCAGGCGAGCGTGACGCCCTTCAGGTCGGCAAAGGAACCCGGTGCGGCGAAATTCGACCCAAGAAGGCGGCTTCCCCACACACACACGGGGACTTTGTTTTTCAGGGCATAGTCCGCCACTGAGACTACCAGTTTGATTGCGTATTCAAAATTGGTTTCCCGGCCATTTCCCCAGAGATCGCCGGAATCGAACATTATGTGGAGTGTCCGGTTGGTCTGGTCCTCGGTCTCTTTAACCATCAGCCGTCCGGCTCTGGCCGTATTTCGCCAATGCACCATCCGGCGAGAGTCGCCGTGAACGTAGGGTCTTGAACCAGCTAGCTCCATGGCGTTGCGGGATGCCCGGGCCGTGGCGGACCAACCATCCAGGCCATCAACCAGTATCAGCCGTTTCAACGGATAGACTCTCGGCAGGACCAAAAGCGGTTCTGGACCCGAAAGCGACCTCCGTTTGCGGAAAAACCCGAAGGGGACAGACGATTCTAATTTTACAGGCCCTAAGTGATGAAGCCCTCTCTGGTAGGCCTCCACGGTTGACTCCACCGGCAGGGCCCCGGATCCAGGGAGGTGGGCAATAAAAAACCTTTGCTCAGCGCCGTTAGGCCCGGCTATGGGGGAATCGTACAAAACGGAGTGAAAGAACCTGGGGTAGAACAATCGGTTCTTTAACGAGATGGTTATCTTTACCAAGTCCCCTTCGAAGAGCGGGCCGCCGGTCTTCTGGCTATTATTGGTGGTTGCGCTTCGACGCGCGCTGATAAATGCCACGCCTACCCAAGGCATGATCAAGGCCAATATCAGAGCGCCCCAGAAAATGGCGTCCACCAGATACAGCCAACCCACCTGGGTCAACCGGGCGAGGAAATATATGGCGAAAGCGGCCAATAGGGCGCCAACCCCTTTACCTGTAATCAATTCGCAGCCGGCTCCTTAGAAGCTGATTAGGGGAAGAGAATTGAGGAGCGCCGAAACCGTGTTCGGCCCAGAAAGCAAGCCCTCGTTGGGCCTGGTTAAGATGTACACGGCAATGGCAAAGGCAAGAAAACCCCCGACTGAAATCGATCTGAAAGCCGTTGAGTTCAACAAGTTTAATCTCCTTTAAAGGGGTACCGGCACGGATTGGAGCACCTCGAATATGGCCATGGTCCCGCTGGAAAACTCAGCTTCGGGCCGGGTGATAATGCGATGCCCCCAGACGTAGGGGGCCAGTTCCTGAACGTCTTCCGGAATGGTGAAATCCCGCCCGGAGATGGCGGCCCAAGTCTGACAAGCCCGGATCAATGCAGCCGAACCCCGGGGACTGACACCCGCGATAATGTCGTCTTTGTCTCTGGTGGCTGACGCCAGGTTAACAACGTATTCCTTGACGGGCCGTGACACTTCCACGCTAAGAGAGGTCTTTTGCATCTCGACAATCTCATCTGCCGTTGCCACCGGACCTGCCTTAGTGATACCGCGCTGAGATCTGTCGAGAATCTCGACCTCCTGCTCCAGGTTCGGGAGGCCCAAGCTCATTGAGATCATGAACCGGTCAAGCTGGGAATTGGGCAGCGGATAGGTGCCGTGGGCCTCTACCAGATTCTGAGTGGCCACGATCAGAAACGGCTGGGGCAGCGGCCATTGTTTGCCATCAGCCGTTACCTGGCCCTCCCCCATGGCTTCTAGGAGGGCTCCTTGGGTGCGGGGCCCGGCCCGGTTCAGCTCATCGGCGACAACCACGTTGGCAAACACGGGACCCGGGATAAACTCGAAGGTCTGGCTCTGCATGTCGAATACCGAAGTGCCGGTGATGTCGGTTGGCAGCAGGTCCGATGTGAACTGGATGCGGGAGAACTTGCCATCGATTGAATCAGCGATGGTTTTGGCTAAGAGAGTCTTGCCCACGCCGGGAAGGTCCTCGAGAAGGACGTGTCCTTGGGCGAACAGCCCTAGGATCGCCAGGTGTATATTTTTCTGCGATGTAACCACCACGCTGGCCACGTTGTCGGCGATATCGTTGAAACGGCGTTGAAAACCTTCAATATCGTGGTATCCATTGGACTGTGCTTGGGCTCGCTCTTTTAATTTCATATTCATATTGGTGTTCCTTGCCGCTTGGTGCGGGCCGTGGCCGCGCTGGGCGCTCTTTAATTAAATTGGAATGTTAGCGACTGGGCCGATCGGCCCGTTTAGGCGCCCGAGTAACTGTGTCTGCCCCCGTGGGACATGCGCCTCCGGACCCCGGACTCGGACTGGGCCACCGTCGGGACGGGGACTGGCTCCAGGCTGATTTGTGAAGGGTCTACCTTGGCGCCTGTAATGTCTTTGCACATCCCGCACTGCATACAGGTAATAAAAGCGCCGTATTGGTCTCGCTCCGCTATCAGGTCTCCATTACAGCGAGGGCATCGCTTGAACCAGAACATCCTAGCCTCCTAATCACTTACGGGCCTCCTACTCGCAGCCTCCGCCAGGTTGAAACCTTGCCGGGTAAACCTGACATTGACCCTTGGTGGGCAGTGGCCCACGACCGCCTTTTTGACGCCTGGGATTTGGTCTAGCCGGCCTTGCCCGTTGGGCTCGGCCTAAAAAAAGATGATTGCTTTGGGCTATTCAGCTTGGCAGTACCGGTTGGCCCGGACTACGCAATCTCCAACCGCCTCACCCGCGTTTGGGCGGGCCGCTGTCGATGGCTCAAACTGATGGCTGTTCGACCAAATTTGGCCCCAAATTGGGAATCGGGACGCTAAGAGTCGTGACTATTAAGATTTGTTTGTGGTGATCTTTTTGCGCTTGGTAGTCCTCTTTAGATTGGCCGGCCTTCTCTCTTCGGCTACGGCCGCGTCAACCGCTTTTGAGGCGGCTTCCTGCATATTCCGGAGTTCCATCAAAGAGACCGTGGCGCTGGTTAATCCATCGGCGGCCTCGGTTAATGGCTCAACAGTATTTGCTTCCCGGGCGACCGCCGCCGCCCGGTCGATCTGGTCCTGATGCCCCGTTGGGTCCTGCTCAGGGTTCGTAACGTTGTCCTTGACCGCCGGCGTGGGTGCCGGCGTGGGTGGTTGTGTCTGATTCGCCGGTCCGGACTTCAACAAGGCCGAGGTCCGGGCGAAACTCAGCCGGTTCCTGGCCTGGTTCAGGGTCTCTTGAGACGCCGCTTGGAACTTGGCTGCTTCGGCATAGATCTTCTGGGCTTCCAGCTCTTCCAGAGCTGCAGCCCGCATCACCTGGGCTTGCGCCAGCATCTTTTCCGATTCGATGGACGCCCGGTTCTTCATCTCCGAACACTCCCGTTCAGCGGAGGCGCGGGCGCGCTCGATCTGTTCCGAGGACTGGCGCTTGGCGTCCTCAATCAATGATTCCCGGTACTCCTCGGCTTCCAGGCGGATCGCGGCGGCGCGTTCCCGCTCTTCGTGGGCTTCCACGTGCTTTCGGTCGGCTTCTCCTTCCAGATACCGGGCCTTCTCCAAGGTGCGCTCGGTGTCGGCGATCAACTCTCCGCACACCGTTTTTGCCGCTTCGAGTATCTCGTTGGCGATGTTCTGGCGCGAGGATTCGGCTGCGCTCTTCGTATGCTTCGATGCCGTCAATGGCTCATCGCGGTTTGTCCGCTCAGGCCCCGATTGTTCCCAAGGATCTATAGCCGCGGCTTGAGGGCCGGACCCATTGGTCGATTTACCTTTTTTCACGCTCGCAGACGTCAATGCTCCCTCCCTTTGGGCTAACCTCAACGTGGTCTGGCACAGCAAGTTCAATAATCCATTTTGCCGATGACAGGCGTAAAACTGAAGTTCTATGCGGTCCACATCAGCCGGAGCGGCGGGGTCTTATTTGGGTACCGGACAGAGCTTTACGTGGACCTATGAGTCCGAAGCGATGGACCCGCTGGGCCAAACGATCAGACCGTCCGAAGGACCGCCCGGAAGACTGATACGGGGATAGCCGGGAAATTCAGGAAGATTAATGAAGAGATTGCTTGATAAGATCCCAGAGATACGGCCCTGGAACTAACAACGGATCGCCGGGGGTGGCTGCGCTCCCAAGAATCGTTGAGAACTAACTTGGGGCCATCGATTAAATGCAGGAGCCGAGGAGCACCGCAAGTATCAGGCGAGGCGGTTGACGGTTAATTACAACCACGGCACGAGAAACTTTACATTGCTTTTAAACCGCATATATGGTTAAAAATAATAGGGAAGTGTCGTTCATTCTAAAGCGAAGATATGAAAACTCGAGTACTTTCGATAATTTCCATCGGGATAACGATCGGCTTTCTGCTGGGGTTGGGAGTTGTGGCCCTCTTGCGTTCGGTGTTAGACGGTGAATCCCCTGAACTGGAAGTGGCTTTCACATCGATGGTCGTCATGATGGGGGGAGGGCTGATCTTCTACGTCGTCAAGACTTTCCGCTAGGTTCAATTCTTCAGAGTTGCCCAGACCCGCAGATCCGTACTCCCCTTTTTCCTGCCGAGCCGGTATCTTCCCCTGGGCCAATATGGTAAGTACTAAGTGATGACCGTTCCACCGGCATGTTCGTTGCATGCAAATGGGACCGGAGACGGGCACATTAGCCTGGAATATCTCTGCCTGGCCGCAACCGGAAATTGGGGGTGGGAGGATCTAAATTAGGAGAGATATACGGGGAACAAAAAAATTGCCGGCGATTAATACGCCGGCAATTTTGGCCAAAGGGTGGTTGGGCTGGGAGCCGTTTAACTCTTGGTGGCCTTGAGCCCATCCAAAATATCCTCCACAACTTTTTCGATTAGCGGCAGATAGCTGGCGGGGGCGTCGGCGATCTTACGGTACACCCGCCTGGCGGCGGCAGATCCGCCCCTCCGGCCATAGGTGCCGGCAGTCTCCGATACCCGCCCAGAAGCCTCTCCACCGTTCTCCTGTTCCAAGTCCCCTTCCTCTAAGGTGAGGAACCAGCGGATGGGTTTGTCGTAGAGTTCGCAGAGCTTATCTAGTAAGTGGTCCGGAACGGCGCGTTGGGACCGTTCCCACCTGTGGACCGTCATCCAAGACACGCCGATGCGCTCGGCTACTGCCTCCTGGCTCAGTCCTGTTCCATTGCGGGCCCGGCGAAGGCGGCCACCGAGTCCCGGGATACTAATTCTCATATTAAGCCCCGTTTTCCTTTCCCTGCTTACTCAATTTCGATTGTCGCAAAGCTTTGATTTTGCTCCCATGCCCACACTGGTAAGCAGCAAGAGTCGATGATGTAAATAGATTGGTTTTCGCCGCGACACGGGAAGCATTGTATGAATATCGTAAGAATCCAATCCATACCTGAAACGGTAATCTAAAGAGGCTTATGGTTCAGGCTGGCCTGATTCCCTTTGATCAATATGGAGCCAGTGACCCGTTTCCAAGCTTTATTTTTATGGGGTAATTGTATCCTCGTTCCCGGAAACTGAGCGGGTAATTGGCGTATAGTTCCGTATCAATCCCGTATGTATATGAAGGTTCCGCTGATTGAGGTTTGCAAATGCCGAGATTACACTCAGGCCACTGGAAGTATGTTGTTGGGTGGCGGAATGTGTAATGCGGATTTGGTTAGTGCTCCAAATTTGACGGGGTGACGGGGATGGCGGTGACGCGATGATTGACTTGGATAATCGATCTACTTACGAGAGATTGGATCCTTCTGGTCTGCGCCAGCGGCTTCAGGGACTGCCCACCCAGTGCGACCGGGCATGGCACGAAGCGAAGCGGACCAAGTTCCCGGAAGATTGGCGGCAATGCACAGAAGTGATAATTGCCGGAATGGGTGGCTCGGCGATCGCGGGGAATTTGGCTGCTGATCTGGCTGGCCCTTCCTCAGGCACACCCATCAGGGTGGTCCGGGATTTTCATATTCCAGGAATCGCCACGAATCGAGTAACCAAGCGCGGGCCACTGGTAGTTGTATGCAGTTTCTCTGGGGAGACCGAAGAAACCCTTTCCATGTTCGATCACGCCCGGTCAGCCGGCGCCGCCGTGGCCGCCATCGCCGGAGGCGGCACGTTGGGCCGGAGGGCAGCCGAAGCAGGTATCCCACTGATGACGGTTGATGCTCCGGGCGAGCCGCGGAGCGCGGTGGGATATAATTTGATGCTGCTGGCATCCTTGTTGGACCGCATTGGAGTGTTAAGTATCTCGGACCGGGAGGTGGCGGAAGCAGTGGAAACCGCCGAATCCCTGGTGTCCCAGGTCGGGATTGAAGTGCCGGCGGAAGACAACCCGGCGAAGTTACTGGCGAGAGACCTGGTTGGCCGCCTGACCCTGGTTTACGGCGGCGGCAATCTCTCCGGGATGGGCCTTCGCTGGAAGTCGCAGATCAATGAGAATGGCAAGTCTTGGGCCTTCACCGAGTCGCTTCCGGAGATATTCCACAATTCAGTGGAAAGTTTCTCCAGCGCCCCGGAGATAAGACAGCGCACGACAGCGCTTCTATTAAAACCGTACCAAATAACCGCCGAGCTTGAACGCAGATATACCGTGCTCGGCGAGATTTTGGACCGCTCTGGCATTGAGAACCGTGTGTTCACGGGAGTTTCTGGGGGGCCCCTGGCCCAATCGTTGTCGATGATTGTTCTGGGCGATCACGTCAGTTATTACATGGGGTTGTTGAACGGCATAAACCCGTCTGGGACCCCCGGCATCGATCTTTCCAAAGCGCGGTTGTCCATTTCAGACTCCAGCTGATTGGCCGTTGCGGGCGTTACACGCAACCAGGCGTGTTGACATCGTGTACGCGGTGGGCCAGAATCCCGGTTAAGCAACTAGCCCAGGTCCAAAAGGAGTTAGACCAATGTTGAAAGTCGGTCATGTCGTGGTCCGCCCCGGAAGAAAGGCCGGGATGGATACCGTGGAGATACCGGTCCCCGAGGAACTGGAAACGGTTCCGGGTATTCCAATGGTGAGTAAAGACATTGATTTCTACAGCAGGGAGTACCCCCTGATTCGGCAGCAAGTTGAGCACGCCGCCGATACAGAATGGGCCCCCAGCGTCGGCACCCCGGCCATGCAAACCTATCACCATCAGCATCAAGCGGTGATGGAGGAGTTCTATCCCAGCATGAACCGCACCGGCGACTTGAATCCCACCGGCGCTCCCTCCGGGGCGGACGTCACCCAACTGATCCGCGACAAAGCCGTGGAGATGGGGTACTTGGACGTCGGTTTCACCGACCACGATCTGCGGTTCGTCTACCAGGACCGGAAAGACCACGTCAAGTATCCCAACGCGGTCTGCCTGGCGTTGGAGCAAGACTTTGAAGAGACTCAGACCGCGCCCAGCATGGCGGCGGAGCACGGCCACTACGGGACCTACGAGGTCCAAGCGCCCATGGGCCTGCGCATGGTTGATTTCATCCTGTCTTTGGGTTACCACGCACAACTGCACGGCCCCAGCAATCACAGCGCGGCGACCATACCCATGTTTGTCGCCGCGGGTTTGGGCCAATTGGGAGCCAACGGGCAACTGCTCACCCCCCACGCCGGCGCAAGGTGCCGCCTTCAGATCATCACCACCGATGCCCCGGTGACTTTCGACCAGCCCGTCGACTACGGGTTTCACGCCTTCTGTCAGGTCTGCCAGGTCTGCGTCAACCGCTGCCCCGGCCGCGCCCTGATGCGCGAGAAGATCTGGTGGCGGGGGGTTGAAAAGAACAAGCTCATTTACAAGCGTTGCCGGCCGGTCATGTCCCGGTACGAAGGCTGCGCCATCTGCATGAAGGTTTGCCCCATCAACAAGTACGGGGCCAAGGCCGTCATGGAGCACTACATCGAGACCGGCCAAGTGCTGGGCAAGGGCACCCACGACCTGGAAGGCTACACCCTGCACGAGGAGAGCACGGGCAAATACGCCACCGGCTACTTCGGTCCCGGCGAACTGCCGACTTTCGACGCCGATTTCTTCAAGATTCCCTCGGGAACCAGGGAAGCCGCCGCGCTCGACGATCTCATCGAGTACATCGAGAGCAAGAATGACGGTCTGGACAAGGACAAGGACGACGAAGCGTTGTTCAACTTCCGTGACCGGCTGCGCAAGATTCGCCACGGCGAGGTCAGCGACAGCACCATGTTCTAGGCCGTACGGCCGATACTCGTTCGACCGAAAAGGGGGAACAAGATTCATTCTTGCTCCCCCTTTTTTGAAAGGACGGGACGATACGGAAAATCTCCGGCCCTGGACATACTTGGGGATCGAAATGTATCTTTGCATCGCGAGATTTATTCGCGCAGTGCATGGAGATGATTATGGCTGAAGAGTGGACCGCCGAGGGAGACCTGTTCGAGGGCTGTAATTGCAACCTGCTCTGCCCCTGTCACGTGTCCTTCCGTCAGTCGCCTACCAACGGCCATTGCGACACCATCTGGGCCGTGTCCATCAAACGGGGCCGCTACGGCGAGGTGGATTTGACTGGTTTGAACGCGGCCATCTTTTTGCATTGTCCCGGGAATATGGCGGACGGTGACTGGACGGCCGTGTTGTACGTGGATGACCGGACCTCGCCGGAGCAAGACGAGGCGCTACGGGCGATCTTTTCCGGAGAGGCCGGCGGCCCCTGGCAGATAATGTCCCAGTTCTACCGGGATGGAAAATACCAGGCGGTGACGAGGATGCCTTTGGAGATCACCATCGATGGGCGCACCAGGACGATCAACGCTCCGGACCGGCTGTTTTTGGAGATGGAGACGCTCCGCGGCGGCGCGGACCGGGAAGGCGTGGTCACCATCAACAACCTGCGAAACGTCATTCATGGGGACGAGCACGTTATGGGTCTTTCCAACTTCAAGATTGACGATGAAGGCATGACCTGGGACTACCAGGGCAAACACGGCCTCTACAGCCAGTTCAAATGGTCGGGGTCTTAGACGGCGGGACGCCGGAAAGCCGGTCAAGATAGACCTGCCCCTCTTTCATCACCAGCCGGATCCGCTGTTTGTCCTGCAACAGGACGACATCGGCCGAAGGGTCACCATCGACCACGATCAGATCGGCGAACTTTCCGGGTTCTATGGTCCCGATGCTGTCGGCCAGGCCCAGACACCCGGCAGCCCAGCCCGTGGCCGCCACCAGGGCCTGCATCGGGGTCATACCTGCTTCAACCAATAGCTCCAATTCCTTGGCGTTATTGCCGTGCTCCCAGGCTCCAGCGTCGGTGCCGGCCACAACTTTCACGCCGGCCGATAGCGCTTTTTGAACCGTTTCCATGTGCTGCCGCCGGAACCCCTTGGCCTCGGCCTGGGCATGGGGATTGCCCTGGGTTGCGTGAAATGTGAATACCGTGAAGGTGGGCACCAGGTAGATGCCTTTGCCGGCCATCATCTTTAAAAGATCGGGCTCCAGTCCCAGCAGGCAGCCATGTTCGATGGAATCCACCCCGGCTTCGATGGCGGTGCGAAGCCCGGGACCTCCCAGGGCGTGGCAGGCCACCGTCTTGCCATGGATGTGGGCCTCGTCGACCAACGCTTGGGTCTCTTCCTGGGTGTAGGAGCGGGTCGTGCCGCTCTGGGTTTCCCGGCCGAATCCGGTGTTGAAGAATTTGATGACATCCGCGCCCGCCCGCACGACTTCCCGCACCATGGCCCGCACGTCGTCGGGCCCGTCGGCGATGCCTCTGGGCAGATTGGGGTCGAGCGGCGGCGGTTGGTGATGCCCCGAAGGGCTGGAGCGGTCCTGGGTGCCCTGGGTGGGCGAAAGGGGGCTGGTGGCCAATTGCAAACGAGGCCCCGGCATGAGACCCTGTTCCACCGCCTGCTTGTAGCCGATATCCAGCCAACCACAGTCGCGTATGGCCGTGTAACCCGTGAGCAGGGTTTCTTCCATGACTTTGGCCACGCGCATGATTCGGGTGCTGCGGGGCTCGGCCCGGCCCCAACGGCCCATCAGGTCATAGCCGAAAGACGTGAGGTGGTCGTGGCAGTCGATCAGACCGGGAAGCAGCGTGAGGCCGGTTATGTCAAGAACTTGGCAGTCCGGTGGCAATGCTACCGCGCGGCGCGGGCCCACGGCCTCGATCCGGCCTTGCCCGTTGACCAACACCGTGGCGTCAGAGAAAGGCTGCCCGCCGACGCCGTCGATCAGGTTACCTCCGGTAAGAGCTAACATGGTCCTCCGGCCTTGGGCCGACGGATTCGGACGCTAAAGGGCCTGCCAGAAACGGCGGCCTTGTTTCTCGACGATCTTGCCGAAGCCCGGCCGGGCCAGGTGGACCGCCGCCACCGGGATACCCTCCCGCTCCAGACGGTCCATCATCTGGCGGCGGGTGATCCGTGTCTGCACCGGGTCGATATCGGCCCGGGATACCCAATCGGTGTTCTCGATCTGGACCGTGTTATGCAGGATGTCGCCCAGGACCAGACCGTTCTCACCCTGGGATGAGATCATCAGGCTCATGTGGCCGGGGGTGTGGCCCGGCGTGGCTAAGGCGGTGATCTCGCTGGTTATCTGGTGACCGTCCTCCATCAGGTTCAGCACACCCAGGTCCTCCAGCGGCCAGACACACTCCGGGGCGTTGGGGAACCGGTCCTCGATCAAGGCTGGGTCGTGGCAGGCCTCCCAGTCCTTGGCGCTCACGTAGTATTGGGCGTTCGGAAACGTGGGCGTGTACTTGCCGTCCTTGGTTGTCAGGTTCCAGCCCACGTGGTCCCGGTGGGCGTGGGTCAAGACCACCATGTCCACGTCCTCAGGACGCATGCCGTGGGACTTGAAGTCGTCCAGCAGCTCTCCCCACGGGGTTTCTGGAGTAACTTTGGGCCCCAGGCCGGTGTCTACGACGATAGTGTGGCCATCCGACTTGATCAAGAAGCAGGCCAGGTTGAAGCTGACGCCGTTGGAGGCAGATAGGTGTGATTCCTGCCCTTTCCAGTCATCCGCGGGGATGTCTGGGAAGAAGTTGCAGAGGTCGAACTCCAAGACTCCGTCCGATAGTGAAGTAATCTCCACGTTGCCGATGGTCAGCTTATCGTTTGGCAATTCAGCACTCCCAGTGGCTCGTTGTTTCAGCGTGACCGGCAGATTATAAGCGGGCTCACCAAGAGTGGCAATCGGGTGGAGCAGGACGGGCCGCCCAAGGTCACCCTGGTCCCGGCCGGAGTCGGGAGAAAGGTCTCGTTGCTATCGGCGAGACTTGTAGGCGAGCAACGAGATTCTTCGTCGGCTGCGGCCTCCTCAGAATGACAAAACTAAGCTGGGACGGTTCCCTGCTTACCTGAAGTAATGGCTAGCCGGAAATCCCCCTAAAAGAATTGAATGCGCCGTTGAAACCACGCGGGTGTTTTTTCGTCAACTGGACAATGATATAATTGAAAGTTACGTGGCCACCGGTGAGCCGCTCGATAAAGCCGGAGCCTATGGCATTCAGGGTTTCGGTTCAGCGCTGGTGGAACGGATCGAGGGTTGCTATTTTAACGTAATGGGCCTGCCGGTGGCTCGGCTGATCGACCTGCTGGCCCGTTGCGGTTATAAATACAATTTCGGCTCTTTTTGCCAGGTAAGACTTTTTGCTAGATAAAACCTCGGATCAGTAGGCTGATAGAATAACAGAGCAATCTTAATTTTTGGCTTTCGTTATGATCGAACATTTTAAAAATTACCATATCAACTACGGATAATCTCAGGATTAACTCTCAGGCGGCCTGCCGGAGAATTAAATAAAAGTTTCGTGGAATAAAGGGAAAAAATATGAATCTAAAAATCTTGCTGGCTCAGCTTCGATCCAGGGACGCGGCTGTATCCAAGCGCCTGGAACAGGCTTATAACATCGATGTCAACCAGCGATTTATCGCACTGCTGCAACATTTTGCCGACAGATTTCCTCATGAGGAAAACATTTCCATCCTCCGCGCTCCGGGCCGGGTAAACCTGATCGGCGAGCATACCGACTACAACGGCCTGCCCGTGCTGCCAATGGCTATCGACTACGATACGCTGGTGGCATTTTCTCCCCGCGAAGACCAAATGATAAAGGCCGTCAATCCCTTTTATCCAGACCGGTCATTTAAGATCGAGCGCGCTATTCCACATTTTGAGACCGGCGACTCTGCCTGCCGGACATACTTTTATCGTTGCCAACTCGATGATAGTGGCCTCCAAGTCCCAGGGGGCCAGGATGAAGTACAATACCCGGCACCACGTCTGCCTGATGGCCGCCGCCCTGCTGGCTAAACGTCTGAGATTAGATAAAGATGGAAAAAGCATAAAAAATTTGGGGTACATTTATTTTAAAATTGGCCGGGATAAGATGATGCAAGCTCTTAAAAGTAACCTGAAATGGCATGGCTACCATAAAATTGAACTGGCCCATGAGTTGGAAATAAGCCTGGAGGAGCTTAACGAAAAATTCTGCACTACCACCGGCAACGAACATTCCGAAGGTCTGTATAATTTTCCCTGCGTTGCACTGTAAGAGTATCAATCTTGTTGAAGCCACATTAATAGAAAGTCGATACAGTGTTACGAAAAGAAGCAGCGAAGGAAAAGTGGATAATTCGAGCGCTTCTTTTGACGTGAGTGTAATTATTAAAACAGCCACCGATAATGAGATACTGCCTGCTAAAAGTATATCCAACAATGCTGTTGGCAGAGGAATAAGAAGTGTTGCAAGAACGGTTACCAGACCAATAGCTAAAATAATATTGCTGT
>JADFNR010000152.1 GCA_022563275.1 Chloroflexota bacterium
TGGACGGGTTCTTGGACCCGTTGGTCCAAGGCTCGCTGTCCGGCGATGCGGTGTGGGTGGTGGCCGCTGCGCCGTTTCTGGCCGCCGGAGAAACCGACCCACATTTTTGGCAGAACCCGTTATTCACCATGAAATACATCGAGGAGATCAGGGACGGGCTGATCGCCGTTGATTCGGACAATGCCGCCCAATACCGGACAAATTTCGACTCGTACAAAGATGCGCTGACCAAGCTGGACTTCGACATCGCCAGCACCCTCAACACGGTCGCCCCGGCACGCCGTCAATTGATCACCTTTCACGACGCCTTCGGCCACTTCGCCGCGCGCTACGGCTGGCAGGTTACCGCCCTCGTCGCCAGCGACGGCGGCGAGGTCTCACCCGGCCGGGTCGTCGAGATTCTGGAACAGGTCCGGGAGCAGGTATTACCGGCGGTTTTCGCCGAGCCCCAATTCCGCGCCGACGTACTGGAAAACGCCGCCCAAGAAGCGGGCGTAGAAGTCGGGGTCATCTATTCCGACGTCCTGGATGATGAAGTGAGCAACTATATCGACATGATGCTCTTCAACGCTAAAAACCTGGCCAGGCTTCTGAGATAGTAAGCGAGACTAATGAGTACAGAATCAACGATCGAGATTGAAGAATCAACCGGCGGCAAACCGGGGGCGGGACCGGCATTGGTGATCCGCAACCTGTGGGCCGGGTACGACGGCAAGCCGGTCCTGGAGGCGGTTAGTTTCCAGGTCGAACGGGGCGACATGGTGGGCATCATCGGGCCCAACGGCTCGGGGAAATCGACGCTGATCAAGACCGTTTTGGGACTGGTGAAGCCGATGCGGGGCGATATTTCGGTGCTGGGCAAGGAAGGGGCTCCGGAACGTCATCTGATTGGCTACACCCCGCAGACGGAACTGGTGGACTGGGACTTTCCCGTGACCGTGTCCGACGTAGCGCTGATGGGCCGTTACTCACGCCGCGGCCTGTTCCGCCGCACCACTAAGGAGGACCGCGAGGCCGCCGACGCCGCTCTGGAGTTGGTCAAGATGTTCGACCTGCGGGACCGGCTGATCGGGGAACTGTCCGGCGGCCAAAGACGGCGGGTGCTATTGGCCCGCGCCATGGCCCACAACCCGGAGCTTCTGCTCTTGGACGAGCCCATGGCGGGTCTGGACGCCACCGCCCAACACCGGCTGCTGGACCTGCTGGACGAACTGCGCGCCAAGGGGGCCACGGTGGTGCTCAGCACTCACGACCTGTCCTGCGTATCCACCCGGTGCGACAAAGCGGCCTGCCTCAACCGGCGGCTGATCGCCTTCGGCAAACCCTCGGAGGTCCTGAACGAGCAGGTGCTGGGAGACACCTTTGGCACCCATCTGCTCATGGTGCATCTGGACGGCCAAGCCTACGCCTACCAACACCACACCCATCCCGACGGCGCTCCGGCAGTGGTTTCCCCGTCTGACCAGGGCCACAAACATGATTGACGTTACCATCGCCTCATTGGTTAAAGGGCTTATGCATGATTGACGTCCTGATCGAACCCTGGGAGTTCGCCTTCATGCAGCGGGCATTACTGGCGGCCTCTTTCGCCGCTCTGGTCTGCTCGGTGGTGGGCGTTTTTGTGGTGCTGCGCGGCATGGCCTTCATGGGCGACGCCGTGGCCCACTCGTCCCTGGCCGGGATGTCGGTGGCCTATTTCTTCGGCGGCAGCATCTTCTGGGGAGCCTTCGCCTGGGCGGTGCCCGCTTCATTGGCCATAACCTTCATCAGCCGCCGGGCCAACGTGAAGTTGGACACGGCCATCGGCATTATCTTCGTCAGCGGGTTCGCCGTGGGGATAATCTTGATGAGCCGGGTCAGCAACTACACGGCCGACCTCTTCGGGCTTCTCTTTGGCAACGTTCTGGGGGTCTCTTGGGGAGAGGTTGCGCTGATCGGCTTAGTCGCCGGAGGAGTGCTGCTGGCCATCACCGCCCTATACAAAGAACTGCTGTTCACGGCCTATGACGCCACCATGTCGGCCGCTTCGGGGATCCCCGTGCGGTTCATCCAATACCTCCTGCCCCTCCTGGTGGGAATCACCACCGTGGCCTCGTTGAAGGCCGTGGGCATCGTCTTGGTGCTGGCGCTTTTGGTCACCCCCGCCGCCACCGCCACGCTCCTGGCCCGCCGGCTGCCGGGAATCATGGCGATCAGCGTGATCACCGGGTTCGTCTCCACCGTGGCCGGACTCTACCTGTCCTTCCATGCCGACCTGCCCACCGGCCCCAGCATCGTGGTCGTCGCCACCGGGTTATTCCTGGCGGCGCTGCTGTTCTCTCCCAGCAAGGGAGTGGCCTGGCAGGCCTGGCGCTCCGCCCCCCTGCCACCGGACGAAGCGGCAATCTGATCCTGACCCTTCGGCTAACATATTTATTGAGGCCGCAAACTTAGGGGCAGGGTCCCGATGAACCGGGACGACCCTGCGTTTTCGAATCCCCCTAGTGCACGATGGCCTCATTCGCTAAACTGCATTAGCTTTCCGAGCTTAATGTTTCTGTGAGGAAGAAGATGTATGACCTGAACGGCAAAGTTGCCCTGATAACCGGCGCCGGCGGGCGGCACGGTATCGGCCGGAGCATCGCCTTGCGCCTGGCCGAGGAGGGGGCCGACGTGGTTGTGACCGACATTGAAGCCAGTGCGACGGCCATCCGCGCCGAGGACCGGCAGGCCGGCTGGGCTGGGTTGAACAGCGTGGTGGAGGAGATCGAGTCCAAGGGCCGCCAGGCTCTGGGCCTATTCTCCGACGTTTCCGACGGCGCACAGGTGGCCGACATGGTGGCCAAGACCCTGGACCAGTTCGGGCACATCGACATCCTGGTAAACAACGCTGGGTCCCGGCCGGGCAAGGACCGGGTGCCGGTATTGGAACTGGAGGAAGAGGCCTTCGACGAAGTGCAGCGGGTCAACGTGCGGGGCACCTACCTGGTGTCGCGGGCGGTGGCCACCCACATGGTCAACCGGGGCGGCGGCGGCAAGATAATCAACATATCCTCCGGCGCCGGCAAACGGGGCATCGCCCGCTACGCCGCCTACTGCGCCTCCAAGTTCGCCGTCATCGGTTTCACCCAGGCCATGGCCCAAGAGATGGCCGTGAACAGGATCAACGTCAACGCCATCTGTCCCGGACTCGTGGACACCGAGCGGGTGGACTTCATCGCCAGCGCCCTGGCCCCGGAGGGCGAGTCGGGCGAGGAGTACCGGGCCGATATGGTGCGGGAACGGGCGTTCAGAGTGCCCATGGGCCGCATCGCCCAGGGAGACGACATCGCGCGGATGGCGGCCTTCCTGGCCTCAGCGGAATCCGACTATATAACCGGCCTTTCGATCAGCGTGTCCGGTGGCACGGAGATGAGCTAGGCTGCCACCCACAGGTGCGCGATATTCCGGTCGCGGCGATACTTGCAACAAGGTCTAGTCCCCAGGCAACGCCGCCTCGGCCACCGCCCGTATGGGACGCCGGGGCGGCCGGGCGAGGTACATCAGGACGGCTGAGACGAAGTAGGCCACACCCATGGCGGCGTATAGGATATAAAAGTCGCCGGCCAGCGCCCGGACCAAAGATGCCAAAGCCGGTCCCGCACCCAGGGCAATCATCTGCAGCGGAGAGAACACCCCAAGTATGGTGCCGTAGGAACCGCGGCCAAAGTACCCGGCCAAAACCATGTTCTCCAACGACCCCAGCCCTCCGGAGAATACCCCCCAAATCACAGCGAATATCAACGCGTCGCCCACGGAGTCCACCGAGAGCAAGTAGGCCATCATCACACCCGCTCCAATCATCATGGTCATCAGGCACCGCCGGGGCGTAATCTTGTCTGCCAGGTAGCCCCAGAACAGATTGGCCACCGCCAAGACCGTGCCCAGGCTCAACACTCCGGCGGCGGCCGCGGTGGACAACCCCGCGTCCTGCACCAAGAAGGGAACCAAGCTGAACCCCGTGGCGCTGGAGGCCAAGGTCCCCAAAGCCGTGATGGTCAAGAGCAGCCAAAAGGCGCGGGTCCTAAGGGCCTCTTTGGCGGTCCAACTGAACTCGGGCGCCATTGCCGGAGGCCGGGCCCCGCCCACGGACGCCCCGGCCTGTTCCGGGGAGACCCCATCGGGCAGCAAGCCGATGTCCTCGGGTCTCCGCCTCACGAACAGCATGACGGGCAAGATCAGGACCAGGCTAAGCACACCCAGGTACCGGTAGGCCATCCGCCAGCCCTGACGTGCGGCGATCAACGAGATTATCTGGATATTGATCGCGCCCGCTATGGGCCGGAAGGTGGAGACCAAGGCCAGGGCCATATTGCGCCGCCGCCGGAAGAAGTTGACGGCTGCGGTGCGGGGGACCAAACCCACCAACACTGGGTTGCTCACCGCCCGGCCGATCACGTATCCGCCGTAGAACTGCCAAACCGAGCTGGAGCCCGCGATGACGAAGAATGATATCCCGGCGACGATCAGTCCGAGGGGCATGAGCCACCGCGGGCCATAACGGTCGGCCAACCTGCCGATCAAGGGGGCGATCATACCGGACATCCAGGTGCCCAGGGAGGCGGCGAAGGCCAGGCTGCCTTCATCCCACCCGCTTTCGTCGGTGATGTAGACCTGGACGCCGCCCAACACTACCTGGGTTAGCCCACTGGCGGCAAAGGTAGCCACGGAGGAGATGGCCAGCACCAGCCATCCATAGTAGAAGGGCGTCCGCAGACGCCAGTTAAAAAATCTTCGAAGCATCGGTCCCGGGGAATCTAGGCTGCCGGAGTAACCGTCCAATGATACATCAACCGGTGCCTGGCGACCACGGATCAGCAGGCAGTTCTTGGGCGTTGCTGATGCTCAGAAAGGCCGGCTTCCGTCTCAAGCGTGGCTATGGATGCAGTCGGGCAAATGATACATTGTTCGTGCAGTAACTGGAGGTTTTAGGCGGCAATCAGATGCACCTACACAGCCGAACTGAAGACGGCGGTCCAGTAAGTCACGGCCATGCCCATGGAGCGGTGGACGGAGAGATATTGGCCAGCGAACGGGGGATCTGGGCCACCAAGATCTCGTTGGCGGCGTTATTGGCCACGGCCGTCGTCCAGTTGGTGATCGTCTGGTTCACCGGCAGCGTGGCCCTCCTGGCCGACACCATCCACAACTTCGGCGACGCCGCCACCGCCCTCCCTCTGTGGGCGGCCTTCACCCTGTCCCGGAAACCGCCCACCAAACGCTTCAACTACGGATACGGCCGGGCCGAAGACCTGGCTGGTTTGCTGATCGTGTTATCCATCTTGGGCACCGGCATCTTCGCCGCCTACACGTCCATCAGGCGGTTGGGCGACCCTCCGGAGATCGACTACATCTGGATCGTAGCCCTGGCGGCCGTGATCGGGTTCGTGGGCAATGAAGCTGTGGCATTGTTCCGAATGAAGGTCGGAAAAGAGATCGGCAGCGCGGCGTTGATCGCCGACGGCCACCACGCCCGGGTCGACGGCCTGACCAGCTTGGCGGTCCTTTTTGGGGCCGCTGGAGTCTGGCTGGGATACCCCCTGGCTGACCCGATAGTTGGATTGGTGATATCCGCCGCCATATTGCGTATAGTTATCGAGACGGCCAGATCGGTCTTCTCCCGGCTGCTGGACGGTGTCGAGCCAGAAGTGCCAGACGAAGTCCGGAACGTGGCCTCGGTCACCGATGGAGTCCGGGAGGTCGCCGAGGTCCGGGTCCGCTGGCTGGGGCATAAGATGTTGGCGGAAGTGAACATCGCCGTTGATTCCGGCCTTTCGGTGGCGGCCGGCCACGACATCGCCGAAGAGGTGCACCACCGGCTGCTCCATCACCTGAAATATCTGTCCAACGCCACGGTTCACGTGGACCCGGTTGGCCTGGCCGGCGAGGAATACCATCGCCACGGGCCCGGCAACACAGAACACCGGGAAGAACACACGGAAGAACAAGCGAAAGAACACGGCCATGCCGAAGGCGGCGGCCACGGCCATCCCCACGACTAACCGTCCCGCCATAAATCAGCGGCAATCGATAAAACGAGGTCCAGGCATGCCCCTTGAACGGTCGCAGGTAGAACACATCGCTTCCCTGGCCCGCATCGGCCTCACGGATGATGAGGTCCAGTTGTTCGGCGAACAACTCTCCCAGATCCTGGAGCAGTTCGAAGTGCTCAATGAACTGGACACCACGGGCGTGACGCCCACCGGCCACGCCGGCGGACTTCAGACCGTGATGCGCGAGGACCTGGCCCAAGACTCCCTGGACTCGGAAGACGTGCTGAAGAACGCGCCGCGCCGGGAGGGAGAATTCTTCCGGGTGAACGCCGTGCTGGAGGAATAAGCCGGTGGCGGAACTCAATTGGCTCAGCATCCAGGAAGCCCACGCCCAGCTAACCTCCCGTCAGATCAGCTCGGTTGAACTCACCCAGGCCTGTTTGGACCGGATCGAAGCCATTGAAGACCAGGTCCAGTCTTTCCTGACCCTGACCCCCGAAATCGCTTTGGCCCAAGCCGAGAAGGCCGACCGCATGCTGGCCGCCGGGGAAGGCGGGCCTTTGACCGGCGTGCCGGTGCAGATCAAAGACGTGATGTGCACCGAGGGCGTGCTCACCACTTGCGCGTCCCGCATGTTGGAGAATTTCGTGCCGGTCTACAACGCCACGGTCGTGGAAAAGCTCATGGGCCAGGGCGCGGTGATGCTGGGTAAGGGCAACATGGACGAATTCGCCATGGGGTCTTCCTGCGAGAATTCGGC
>JADFNR010000033.1:0-25220 GCA_022563275.1 Chloroflexota bacterium
GGCAGCTGCCGGGACCATTAAGAGATAGAGAGGACCGTTTAATTCCTGATAGCCACCAACACCGCGAAGCCCGCGTTTCAGGCCGAGTTCAACTCTAGTAGAACTCCCCGTCTAGGCTATTTCATAGTGATTCCCCATGTGCGATGCAGACGAGCAACCAGTGGTTTTTGCAAATAATGAATACCAAACCCTCCCGGGTCTCCACCTAACATCAACTCGCGCTGCGTGTGATAGCCGATTCCTAACACCTGGATCAGCTACAGATTAGCGTTAGCGAATCGCTGACAAACTATATGAAACCAGAAAAGACAAACCAGTTATAATCACCGGCTGGAGACCACTAGACAATCCCGGAAAGACGGCGATAGTACAACTTCAAATCCGTTATGCTTCTTGACGAGCGGGGTTTCACTATTCGCGAACACCGTAAATTTTTCGGTGGCCTGGCGGGTCGGTAGTTAACTCGCAGGCAATCAAGGTATAAATAGGCAAGCAAGCGTCTGGGTTATCAAAATCCGACGTCCTGCCTGGCATGGGGAACGTGCGGTTTTCCGACCCGATTCGTGCCTGAGTGCCGGGGGGAAAAGGCTCTCCTTAATGGCCCGCTTTACACGCAGGCGGTCACAGGTTCGAGTCCTGTACCGCCCACCATTTATTTGGTCAAGTCCGCTTGCGCCTCTTTTGTCTCAGCTAGAGCCCGCCTGAATTCTCCCCAATCTCCCTCTGCCGAGCCCTCTTCCCAGCCGTCGAAGTGCACCAGGCCCGCAAGTTCCATCCGGCCGCGCCAGCCCGCAGTCTGCAGGACCGGCTCCGGGGGGAACTCCACCGGGTAGCCCAGACACAGGTAGGCCACCGGTATCACGTGGTGCGGTATGCCCAATATCCGTCTTAGCTGAGGCTGCTTCAAGATGCTGACCCAGCCGACGCCGACCCCCTCGGCCCGGGCCGCCAACCAAAGGTTCTGCACGGCGCAGCAGGTGGAGTATAGGTCGGTTTCCTGTGCCGAGTTGCGTCCCAGAACCACTTCGGCCCGGGTTGGGTCGCAGGTGACGCAAACGTTAACCGCCGACTCCAAGATCCCTTCCAGCTTCAACGATAGATAATGAGAACGCCGTGGCTCGTCAAAGAAACTGGACGCCGCCTGGCGCTCCCGGTCGAAAAGGTTCTTGACCTTTTGGCGGACGCCTAAATCCCGGACCATGATGAAATCCCACGGCTGCATGAAACCGACAGACGGGCCATGGTGGGCCGCGCGGATTATCCGGGCCAGGACCTCCGGTGGGATGGGGCCACTCTTGAATGTCCGTATGTCCCGCCGCGTATATATCGCGCGGTAAAGCCCGCGTTGCTCCTCCTGGGAGAATTCATGTGTCTGCAACGGCGATTTCGATGCCATCGTTCCCTACTCCAAAATGTCCATACCAAAATATCTATAAAGGCAGGACAGCCAAAATAAAAAGCCTCCGTCTCTGAGGACAAAGGCTTTGGCAATCAACGCTGCCCGCTTGATCCACGAAGCGGCAATGCTAGCGCGGCAGGTCTACTGACTCGTGGATCAACATCCTTCGGCGCCTTCCCGTCCCGATTTACCGGGGCAGTGACTGGCTTACGCCGTGCCCAAGGACTCCCCAATTACAGTGGCGGGCCCGTGCCGGAGTTCCACCGGCTTTCCTATTCTTCCCGACGTTGTTTCTGCCTTCAGGTAGAAATCACATCGGGACACCGCGCGCTATTCTGTTTCCGTTGGCAAGGTTAGGTCATGACCAACCGAAAGTCAACGATTATGACGGCATCGCTCGGGCTTTTGATCCGGCCTCGCTTCCTGATCCAATCGGCCTGGCCAACACTTCCACAGCCCGAAGTTCTGACCCAGCTGGTCCACTGAACTGACCCTCTGAGAGCCGCTAAATAGGTAGGTTTTGCGCCATCTCCCCGGTCCATTAAGTGCTTGGAGCCCCCTTAGCTTGGTGAGAGCATAACTCGGAGCGGACATGCAGGACAGTGTCTCTCGCTTCCGCCGCAGACACCAAGGTGACCGGCCGGGGTTCTGGACCCACACGACCCGGATCAGCCATTCGGATACCGGCTCCGACCGAGATAGATATCACCACACGGCGCCGGGTACACATGGAACCAACCATTGTGTGCCCGGTTAAGCGGTCGAGCCGCTCTCGGTAGACCCGGATTCATAACACCAAGGGGCGGCAGATTGGCAACGCGCCAAACCGGAATCAACGTGAAGATTGGGGGTATTTTATCGATCCACCTGTATAGATAGGTATCGCTGAGTAACTCGTTTTTTGAACGGCCGCCGGTCAGGCCAACACAGGTAAATCGCAGGAGGAATATTACTTAATCATGGCAAAACAAACAACAATGGACGAACGCACGATCCGGACCCGATTGGATTTCCTTGGATTCACCAGTTCCGATGCGGAATTGCTCCGGTCAATGAAACCGTGGGCCGACCAAGCTATCAACGGATTCGTCAAAGAGTTCTACGACTACCAATTCAAAGACCCGGAATTTGCCAGTATCATCCGTTCCAACGGCGCCACCCAGGACGGTCTGGAGGGCGCGCAGGCCGGCTACGCCCGGATGCTGTTCGACGGTTACCCAGACATGGGTTATGTGAACCGCCGGATGGCGATCGGCGAACTCCACGCTCGGATCAACATCACTCCCCAGTGGTACATCACTTCGTACCACTTCTATTTCGAGATGTTTTACCCACGGGTCCGTGAAGAGGCTGGGGAGAAGGCGGACCAAGCGGTAAGCGCGGTGAACAAACTGCTCAACTTTGACCAAGCCCTGATCATGGACACCTACATCAACGGCCTGATGGACCAGATGCGCGGCTTGGTGACCCAGGTAGCCAGCACCGCGGTGAGCCTTGCCGAGGCCAGTGGACAACTTTCCACCACGGCGGAGCAGGCGGGGCAGGCGGTGCAAGGCATCGCCACCACCAGCCAAGTGGTTGCCCGCGCCTCCGAGGAGCAAGCGGTCAAGTCCACCGAGGTCACCAATGGCATGGGCCAACTGTCCCGCGCCATAGAGCAGGTTGCCCAGGGTAGCCAGCAACAGGCCAGCGCCGTTGAGCAGGCCGCGGCCATAGTGAACCAGGTTTCCACCGCCACCCAAGAAGTAGCCCGGAACGCCCAGTCCGCGGCCGAGGGTTCTAGGCTGGCCAACGAGGCAGCCACCGCCGGTAGTCAGATGGTCGAGAAGACCCTGGCGGGCATGGACAAGATAAAGAACGCCGTTGACACGGCTTCCCAACGGATCTCCGGGCTGGGTGATCAGTCCGCGGAGATCGGCAAAATCGTATCGGTGATTGATGACATCGCCGCTCAGACCAATCTGCTAGCGCTGAACGCAGCGATCGAAGCGGCCAGGGCCGGTGAGCAAGGCCGCGGATTCGCGGTTGTGGCCGACGAAGTCAGGAAACTGGCTGAACGGGTTACCAACGCCACCAAGGAGATCGCCAACCTGGTCGACGGTGTTCAGAAGGGTGTCGATGATTCCATCAAGGCGACTGAAGAAGGCGCCAGGGAAGTCGAGGAAGGTTCTGCCCTGGCGCAGGAAGCCGGGAACGCCCTGGCCCAGATCTTGGAGGCGGTCTCGACCGTTTCAACCCAGGTCGAACAGATCTCCGCCGCCGCCGAGCAGGTTAGCGCCTCCAGCGACGAAATGGTGAAGACCATCGACAGCGTCAGCACCGTGGTCGAGCAAAACTCGGCCGCCACCGAACAGATGGCCGCCAGCAGCACCCAGGTCAATGAGGCCGTTGACACCATCTCCAAGAGCATCGAAGAAAGCAGCGCATCCATCCAGGAGATGTCAGCTTCTTCCGAGGAAATGACCGCCCAGGTGGAAGAGGTCGTCACAGCCGCCCAGCAAATGGACAATTTGGCCCAGGACCTGCGCACCGCCGTCGACTCGTTCCAGATGGACGAAGCTTAATCTCAGCGATTCAACCGGCAAACCACAAAACCGGGAGGCCAGAGCTGGGCAGCTTTGGCCTCCATTAAAATCAGCCGGTCCAAACAACCGGCGGAACCGCCCGAAATAGTGCCACTTAGAACGTTAAAGGACTGAAAAAGATGGCCCACATATCCTCCTTTAAAAAGGAGGGTCCGGAAGTAAACGGCGGACATGGATCGCTGACCGGATCAGAAATAAACAACAGAAACGCACGATTCGTGCTTGTGGGACTGAACCACAGATCGGCCCCATTGGAGGTCCGCCGGCAGCTCTCGTTTCCCAAGGACCTGTTGCCGGCTGCCCTGCAACAGTTAAGGAGCGATGTGAGTGGTGGGGTGATACTCTCCACCTGCAGCCGGACCGAGGTCTACACGATGGGCCACGATCCAGAGCGCAGCGCCCGCCGGATCATGGATTTCCTGCACCGGTTCCACGGGTTGGACCTGGGTTTCGCCGAGCCATACCTGTATACCCGGACCGGCAACGCCGCCGCCAGCCATCTGTTCAACGTGGCGGCCGGGCTGGACTCGGTGGTCCTAGGAGAATGGCAGATCCTGGACCAGGTGCGGCACGCATTGAAGGCAGCCGCAAACCAGAACCAAGGCGCCGCCCTGCCCGCTTCTCTGTACCGGCTCTTCCACGGAGCGGTGGAGACCGGCCGCGAAGCGCGGGAAGAGACCGGGTTTGGGGAAATTGGCGCCCATCTGGGACAGGCGGTGGCCCGTTGCGCCGAAGCGACTTTGGGCGGCCTTGCCGGCGCCCGCGTGCTCATCATTGGCGCGGGGGAAATCGCCAAGTTAACTGCGCAGGCATTTTCTGACGCTGGAGTCGACCGCATGACCATTGCCAACCGCAGCATGGAGCGCGGTCAGCGTTTGGCCGGCGAGGTGGGTGGCGTCGCCGTTGCCAGTGTTGAAATCCCCCAGGTATTGGGACAAGCGGACATCGTTGTCTCCGCGACCGGGGCTCCCTATTTCACCGTAACCAAACAAATGGTGGCGGATGCTGGGAGACACGACCCTGGCGGAGCATTGTTTATCGCCGATCTGGCGGTCCCTCCCGACGTTGACCCTCAGGTGGCAACGCTGGAGAACGTACGATTCTTCGACATCGAACAGATACAGCGGTCTGCGGCGGAAATATCGGACGACTCCGGAAACGAAGCCGCTGCGGCCGCCAATATAACCAAAGTAGGTCTGGCCCGGTTCAATAACTGGCTGGACTCACTGGACGCGGCCCCTCACATTCGAAAGCTGCAACAGCGGGCCGAGCGCATCAGGCAACAGGAACTTGGAAAGTCCCTGCGTAAGCTGACCGGTATCACAGACGATCAAATTGCGGCCATCGACGCGCTCACCCGCTCGATCGTTAAAAAGCTGCTCCATGAGCCCATCCAGGCCCTCAAGGAGTCGGCTGGTAAATACGAACCTAGGGGCCATGCCCTGGTCTCTTCAGCGGGACCACTCCCCCCAGAGGATCTGGGGCATGAAAACCTGAGTTCAGATGAGGTTATTCCCCTCGGCCGGTGAGACTGTCTCGGTTACCGCCTGAGGGTGGGCCCATGGCATCTCGGCCAACAGCCGAAGGACGGCAGCGAAGCGGAACAATGGGATCGATCCCGGTCCCGGACTCCGCTTTGAACAAATAGCGGCGGCGTCAGGAGTGCAATCCCGGGCGCCGCAACGGGTCAGAAAAGAACTCACACAACAAGAGGTGACAAGGCAATGGTGATGGACAATTCGGTAACGGCAATGCAAGGCGATGATGAACGGCAGTTAGTCGTATTCGACCTGGCCTCAGAGGCCTACGGGGTGAACATTGGGACTGTGCGGGAGATCATCCGCATGCAGGAGATAACCCAGGTACCTAGGACTCCGGATTATGTGGAAGGAGTCATCAACCTACGGGGCAAGGTCATCCCTGTGATAGACATGCGGAAACGGTTTGGTTTTCCGGTGGCGGAGCACACTAAGGACACCCGGATCGTGGTGATTGACATCGGCGGCGCAGATATCGGCGCAACGGTGGACGCGGTGACCGAGGTCCTCCGGCTTGGCGCCGACTCCATCGAGCCGCCCTCGGCTGTGATAACCACATCCGACTCTGACTACATACTGGGAATCGCCAAGCTGGAGACCCGGCTGATCATACTACTAGACCTTCAGCGGGCGCTGGCGGTCGAAGCCATGGCATCCGACCAACGGGCGGAAACCAGTGGCAGGAGAGATGCGACTTCCAAGCCCGATGCCGTTGTTGAAGAACAGCCGGAGCAAGAGCTTCAGGCTGCCGCCTAAACAGCTCAGCGAACAAAGAAGTCACTAACATTGAGGCGAAATCGTGGACCTTAGCCCCGATATTTCGCCTGAAGATCTCGAGGTCTTCCTGCAAGAGGCGGAGGAGCAGTTGGAACTGCTCGACGAAGATATCGTCCGCCTCGAGCGGGAAGACGATACCGAGGCTTTGCTTCAAGAGATCTTCAGAGCGGCCCATACATTGAAGGGATCGGCGGGGATGATCGGTCATCACCAGATGGCGGACATGGCGCACAGCATGGAGAACATTCTTGACCAGTTGCGTCTGGGCACCGCCGAAGTAAGCACCCCTATCGTGGATGCCCTGTTGGGCGGACTTGACCTCCTCCGGACCCTGAAGGATGACCTGACCAATGCGCAAGATAACCAGATCGACATCTCCCAGGCGGTATCAGTTCTAGACGCCTTGTCGGTGATTGACGAGAAGCAGACGGCTTTGAAGCTAGCGGGGCCAGCCGTGCTGCGGCTGGATTCCGAACAAGAGGAGCGGGTTCACACTGCCCTGGACGCTGGCTCCCGCGCCTATCTGGTCAAGATCAAGATCAATCCGGATACTTCGTGGACTTCGATTCGTTGCTTTCAAATCATTGAAGTCCTTTCCCAATCGGCCGATATCATCATCTCTATTCCTTCCCCGGAGGACATCGAAGCGGAGAGGGTATCAAATCTGGTCCAGGCGGTTTTGTCTACGGACCAAGATATCCAGGTCCTTCAGCAAACGGTGGCTGAGATCGATGATATTGATGAGATTGAAGTAATCGAGATCGACCCGGAGGACCCGGTTTCAAAACTTTGGGAAAACCTTCTGTCGGGAACTCCGGGCGAGTCCGGCGACGACGATGAGAGTGGCCAGGATGCCGTTGAGCAAGCTGAACTTGACAAAGGCGAGGCGTCTGCAGATGGCGGTGAAGGCGAGTTGGCCGCGGTGGGCGCTGGAGTTAATGACGGGGGTGGGGCTGCCACTGAAGTTAAGGGAGGCAGACGCAACCCGCGGAGCGGAGTACAACAAACTCAAACGGTCCGGGTTGATGTTGAACGCCTAGACAGCTTGATGACCACGATCGGCGAGTTGGTCATCGACCGGACCAGGATCGCGCAGATCGGCCGTCTGTTGCAAGCCAGATACAAAGAGGACGAACTGATCCAATCCCTGGGAGATACCGCGGCCCATGTGTCCAAGGTTGTGGACGATCTCCAAGCAGAGATCATGGAAGTTCGCCTGATGCCCATCGGAACAGTCTTTAACGGGTTCCCACGGATGGTGCGTGACCTGTCCCGGCGTTTCGGCAAAAAGGTTGAGTTTTTGGTCGATGGCCAGGACACCGAGATAGACCGGACAGTGATTGAGCGCATCCGGGACCCGCTGGTCCACCTGATCAGAAACTCCATAGACCACGGGATCGAGACCCCGGATAAGCGCGTTGCCGCGGGAAAGCCTGAGGAGGGCACCATCAAGCTCTCGGCCACCCAAGAACAGGGCCACATCGTTATCAAAGTAACCGATGATGGGAAAGGCATAGATCCAGAACTGCTGAGGGCCGCGGTCGTTAGGAAAGGCCTGCTCACTCTAGAGGTGGCCGAGCGTCTGAGCGATTTGGAGGCGATCGACCTCGTCTTCGCCCCGGGCGCTTCCACCGCCGAAGAGACCACTGAGGTTTCCGGGCGCGGTGTTGGGATGGACATCGTCAAGACAAATATCGAGAGCATTAACGGATTCGTCACCGTTGAAACCAAGTTGGGAGAGGGCACTACGTTTACGCTTCGGCTACCGCTCACGTTGGCCACGGTCCAAGCGTTGCTGGTCTCGATGAACAATACCGTCTTCGCCGTCCCTGCGGTCTATGTGTTAGAGGTCCGCCACATCGAAGCGGCGGACATCGAGACAGTGGAGGGCAACGAAGTTATCCGTTCCAGGGGCAACGTTGTGCCACTGTTGCGGCTGGAGAAGGTCTTCGCAAGGCAGGATACGGGCCGAGAGTACCGGAAAACGGCGACCTATGTGGTCGTCGTGAAATTGGGTGAGCGCCTGGTGGGCCTCGCGGTCGAATCCCTGATTGAGATGCAAGAAATCATGGCCAAGTCATTGGCAAAAGGCCTGGGCGATGTCAAGGGAATCGCCGGCGCCAGCATCCTTGGCGATGGAAGGGCAGTGTTAATCATAGATATTCCCACCCTGATTCAGACTACTTTGATGAAGGGTTCGGCGGCGCCGGCGTTGGCCTAAACCAAAGCCGAATAACTTAGGACGGCCGTATGGGCCTCTGTGGTCCGGCCGAGAGGAAAATTATGGTAGATCACACGATAGCTGTGGAGGAAAGCCTTAAAGAGGGCGCAAGGTTGGTGCTTTTAGGCAGCCAAAACGCCATCTCAGGTCTCTCTCAGATGGTGGGCCAGGAGATTGAAATGACCGCCATCAGCGCCCGCCAGATCCCGGTGGATGAGATTCCAGATCTCTTCGGCGGACGGGAAAAGGTGGCGGTGGCCGTTTATCTGGCGGTGTCGGGGGACGCTGAGGGCCACATGTTCCTTGTGTATCCCCCTGAAACCGCCATGTCCTTGGTGGACCTACTCATGGGACAAGAACCCGGCACCACCGTGGAGATCTCCGAGATGGAGGCTTCGGCTCTGGGCGAGATGGGAAACATCATGGGGTCATTTTATCTGAACGCACTTAGCGACGCTTCAGGATTGGTTCTGTTGCCTTCTCCCCCAGCGGTAATCATGGACATGGCCGGGTCGATCCTGGATGTGGCATTGGCCGACATCCTCCAAGAGTCCGACGACGCCTTGGTGGTTGAGGCTGTCTTTTCCACCAAGGACCAAAAGATAAATGGGAACTTCCTAGTGCTTCCTAGTCCTGATTTTTTGAAGCAGCTCTCCGCGAGGGCTGGAGGCAAATGACCGTAACTAGTGTGACGACAATCATGGTTGGCCTTGGAGAGATGAAGATGTCGCGAGATCCGGAGGTAGTCTTGGCCTGTTTGGGGCTGGGCTCTTGTGTCGCGGTGTCAGTGTTCGATAGCGTGGCGAAAGTTGGGGCAATGGCCCACGTAGTCCTGCCCAAGAGCCGCGAAAAAAGCGTGGATAGGGCCGGCCGCTACGCGGATGTCGCAGTTCCCCAGTTGCTCAGAAACATCAGAGAGGCTGGCGGCGTGGATTCACGCCTAGAGATCTTCCTCGTTGGTGGCGCCCAGATGTCACTGGCGCCCGGCTTGGGCACTGCGTTCAAGATCGGTGAAGACAACGTGGCAGCAGTCCACGCTGCGCTAGCGGCGGAAGGGCTAAAGCCCAAAGCCGTTGATACCGGCGGAAACAAGGGCCGCACCATGCGGTTATTCATTCAGTCCGGTAAAGCGACTGTCGCCAGTGCCGGCCAAGAAAACAGAGAACTGTAGGAGGCTCAGATGCCGAAAGTGTTGGTGGTGGATGATGCTGCATTCATGAGGATGCGGTGCAAGAAAATGTTGATCGAAAACGGATTTGAGGTTGTCGAGGCAGCCAATGGGATCGAAGCCATCGCCGTATACAAAGAGGCCCGGCCGGACATGGTTTTGATGGACATCACTATGCCGGACATGGATGGTCTGGCAGCGTTGAAGGAGATCAAGAAGTTGGACCCCAATGCCAAAGTGGCGATGGTCACCGCCATGGGGCAACAGGCCTTGGTCATGGAAGCCCTCAAAACTGGAGCACTGGATTTTGTGATCAAGCCCTTCGACCAAGAACGGGTCTTGGGAACCATCAAAAAGGCATTAGGTTAACCCGATCCGACACGGAAGAAGAAACACACCGGCCTTAATGAGGAGACCCCGTTGACTCAGCAGATTAAAACGTTGATCGTCGACGATTCGGCATTCGCCCGTTCAATCATAGTCAAGAAACTGAGCGTTGACCCGGAAATCGAAGTGATCGGTGTCGCCAAAGACGGCGTTGAAGCATTGGAAAAGATCAAAAGCCTGAAACCCAACGTGGTGACATTAGATGTCAGCATGCCCCGGATGGATGGTCTCACCGCCCTCGAGCGAATCATGGCGGAATGTCCCACCCCGGTGATTATGTTAAGCGCGCTGACCGGAGAACAGGCCCCCGCCACCATCGCCGCACTGGAGTTGGGCGCCGTGGACTTCTTCTTGAAGCCATCCGTGTTGAACCCCGCTGGAGTGGCCGATCAAACCGAAAATCTAGCGGATAAGATCAAGATCGCCGCCCAGGTCAATCTGGCAAAGTTTCGATCGAAACCCCCCAGGAAGCCAAAGGCCTCTGCAGCCAAGGAATCGGACCATACCGTAGCGTCAAAATTGCAAGCTGCCGTTGGGAGAGTTCGCCGCGCAAAGAAGAGCCGGTATCAAGGGAAAGTCTTGGTGATTGGGAGCTCTACCGGAGGCCCCAGAGCCCTGGGCCGGTTGATTCCAGAATTGCCGCCAGACCTTCCAGTTCCCGTGCTGGTTGTTCAGCACATGCCGACCGGGTTCACCAAGTCATTTGCGGAACGTTTGAACCACGAATCGGCGCTTAAAGTGAAAGAGGCGGAGGACGGAGACACCCTGGAGGTTGGAACGGTGCATCTGGCGCCCGGAAACCATCACATGGTGGTTACGTCTTCCGGACGGATAGCCCTCAATCAAGACCCTCCGGTCTGTGGTGTGAGACCGTCTGTAGACGTGACGATGAATTCCGTGGTTAACCACTATGGAGGCCAGACAATCGGTGTGGTGCTAACCGGCATGGGGAGCGACGGCTCCAACGGGACCGCGCAGATCAAGGCAAAAGGCGGGATGGTTGCGGTGGAACATGAGTCCACATGTGCCATATACGGCATGCCCCGGTGCGTGGTGGAGAAAGGAAACGCCGACAAGGTGCTTCCACTGTATGAGATGGCGGACGAGATCGTCCGTATGTGTAATCTGTGATCGAATTCGGGCTAGGACTTAATTGAATGAACGATAAAGATTACGAGTTTCTGAAGTTGAAGGTGAGTAATCTCACCGGACTCAGCTTGGATTCTTACAAGCGGGAGCAGATGATGCGCCGTTTGGATGCCTATATCATCCGCAGCGGTTTCGCCGGCGTGGTTCCCTTTTGCGGGGCTGTCGAAAGAGACAGTGAGGCCCTGGGACGGTTGATGGATTTCATAACGATCAATGTGTCGGAGTTCTTCAGGGACGCCGAACAATTCAACGTGCTGAAGACCCGGGTGATTCCCGACCTGCTTCGTAAATCGCGATCCCTCAATATCTGGAGCGCCGGATGCTCCATCGGCGCCGAGCCTTACTCCATTGCCATGATGTTGGCCGAGCTTAGCCCATTTGGTAAACACCGGATTTTGGCCACGGACCTGGATGAAGCCAGTCTCGCGCGTGCCCGCTCCGGAGGGCCTTATGCCGAATCCCACCTGGAACAGGTGGCTGCGGGAGCAAAACTCAAGAATTTCGTGAAATCAGATGGCGGTTACGTCGTCGCACCGAAATTTAAAGGCATGGTCGAATTCAAGAAGCACAACCTATTAAAAGACGGGTTCGAAGAGGGGTTCGACCTAATTATGTGCCGCAACGTTACGATATATTTCACCGAAAAAACCAAAGAAAATCTGAACATTAAATTCGTCAAGTCCTTGAACGATGACGGCGTGCTGTTCATTGGAAACACTGAAAGCCTTCTCGACGCCCAGGCGCTGGGCCTGAAGAGAATGTTCGCTTCCTTCTTCTGCAAGATCGAAAGAAAAACATCCGCGGAACCGTCGCTGGCCGGTGGCAAGGCCAAGGCGCCTGCTGCGGGAGCCTGACTACTGGGAGGCGCCAAGATGCGCAGAATCGGAACAAAACACGCCCGATTAGGAATGGTTCTGACGCGGCCCGTATACGATCACCGGGGATATCTTCTCTTGCAGGAAGGTTCCGAGATGAACCGGCAAGACATGGCCATACTGGCCAGCCAAAACGTGCCGGAGATTTTCATTGAAGACCCCAGGACGCCTGACGTGATCGTTAAGCCCGTAATCGCTCCGGAACTTGAAGCCGCGACCGTCCAATCACTGAAGGCCATGGCCGCTCACCTGAAGAAGACTGGCGATTTTGACGATTCGCTATTACAGACCTTGCAGCAGACCCTGAACTCCATGGTCCGGGAGATGTTCCCAGCCGTGTTGGGTGAGGCCAATGCCTCTGGATGCTATTTGGTGGAAGAGTACGATTTCGTGCAGCCGACACGTGTCGCCTGCTTATCCATGTTGATCGGACGGAAGCTCGACAGCGGCATCCTGGATACCGCGAACATTGGAATGGCAGCTCTTCTGATGAATCTGGGAAAGATGGTGGAAAAGGAAAATGCAGAGGTCGATTGGTCGTCTGGGCCTCAGCCGGACGAACCGTCGCAGGAGGATGATTCTCCCACGGATGACGATGACCACCAGCATCCCCAGCGCACAGCGGATTTCTTGATGAAGACGAAGCGGTTCGATCCGGAAACCATCGAGGGCGCATTGCACCACCACGAACGGTGGGACGGTAGCGGGTTTCCTTTGGGTTTGGCCAGGGAGCAGATATCTCCCTTCGCCAGAATAATAGCCATAGCGGACACCTTTTATGACCTGGTGTCCGTCAGAGCCGACCGGCCGGCTTATATGCCCCACGAAGCGGTCGAATTCATTCTCGCCTATACCGGCGAGTTATTCGACCCGAAGCTGGTTAGCTTATTCACGAAAATCGTGCCCCTGTACCCTACCGGGATCACAGTGAAGCTGAACACCGGTGAAACGGGCGTCGTTGCAGATGCCAATGCCGGATACCTAGGCCGGCCGGTTGTCCGGGTCTGTAGCCACGGTGGAAACGGTACGGTAGCGAGGCCCTATGACATCAACCTAACAAGTCCTCAACATCAGAATCAGTTGGTGGTAGAGGTAGACCCGTTCTTGGAATCCATCTAAGCCAATGCAAGCCAGCGACAAGGTATTATCCCAGGCCGAGATCGACGCCATGTTTTCGGCCACCTCCGGAGGCAGCGGAGGACCCCCTGAAGAGGTGCCCGAACACCCCCTGGGACCCCGGCCGGAACCCGTTATCAGGGAGGCCGGAAATGACGGGCCAACACTCCATACCGTTGGCAAACGGTTGGAGAAACTGGAAGAGGCCGTAGTCAAGATCGGGCATCAAGAAGGCACTCCGGCTGACCTGTCTTCATCGGTAAAACAGGTGCAGCAAGACATCCAGACGTTGGTCGGACACATACAAGCGATGAACACTAAGATAGAAACCGTGGTTGCTGGGTTAGGTGGGACCGTCGGTTATGCCGCCCACGATAATTTCCAGTGCAAAAATTGCCAGGCCAAAGGAACCGTGGCCGCCGAACTTTCCTGCACATCATGTGGGACCAAGAGTTGGTGGGGTTGGTTCCCTCCAAAGGCTTAAAGCGTCGTTATGTCAACACACCCGCCTCCCTGAAAATCAAGTTTATCCGGCCCGTATCACCGGTTGATCATGAGCTTCAATCGCAGAAATAGATCCGCTGCGGCGCCCCTCCGCAGCGGATGATTCCCCAGGTCCATTACCGGGTTCGATGTATGGGCCGACAGTAGAAAATCAACTCCATGAGGAAGACAAAGGTATGAAAGAAGAATATGTCAACTCATTTCTGGTACCCGCCCAGCTCGTTTGGCGCAAGGAACTGGGCCAGGAGCTAACGGTGGAATCGGCAGAAGTGGTATCTCACCAATTCACCACCGAGGACATAACGGCGATAATAGGCGTTAGCGGACGGTTGGAAGGCAACGTTCTGTATGGGTTCACCCAAGATTCGGCCTTAAAGGTCGTGAGCACCATGATCGGCGAAGATGTAGACGATCTGAGAACAGACCTTGCACTGTCGGCCCTGGGCGAGATCGCCAATATGATCACCGGCAACGCTGCCACCCATCTGGCGCAGGCGGGGTACCCCTGCCAGATAAGCCCGCCGGTCATCGTCGAACCGCGGGGTTGCCGGTTTACGATTATGGGCAGCAATCAGATACTGGTTTCCTTCACCAGTCCCCTGGCGTCGTTGAGCGTGCGTATTAGCCTGCGTGAAACCTCAACTCCAGACTAGCCAGGCTCCTGCCTAGCCGGCTTCAGGGCTTCTCCCCACGGGTAGGCCAAGAGCCCCGCAAGGGCCGCCGGCATTCCCCGTTGACCGGCGTGTTGATGGGCATGGTCAAGGGGGCGGCGTATTTGATCTGCGCCGCCAGGCTAATCGCCCTGACAGGTCTCCAAATACCAATCACGGTTGATCAACGAAACAGCCACCAACGGGCCTGAAAGGGCGCCGTTGGTGGCTGTTTTCCCCCTACGACCGGAGCCGCATCTGGCCACTGGACGGCCCGCCGTGCATTCATTTTGATCCCATAGATACGTCTGCGTGTATCGGGCCTCCAGCCCAAAAACTCTGGCTGCGGAATAGACCAGCGGGGTCACTGGAACGGCCCCCTTGGGTCAGAGGGCCGGAACGGTTCGCCCTGTCCCGTTGGGCCACTTGGAGCTTGGAGTTAATGAGTCGAATTGGAACAATGTAGTAGTTCGGAGCGCCCTGGGGACAGGTCTGGAGAGCAGCTTTTTCGCTACTTCCGATCAGTCAACTGGGCAGCACCGGCACAGGAATTATTACATCTTCGTCCGTTTGAGGGATTTTTATGCTGTGCAAATTCAAGGACTGTGCCAAGTGTAATGGGGATCTGGTGCTAGATGGAGACGAATGGCGATGCTGGCAATGTGGAACGTACTATTATCCCCGCGAACCGGTGATGGACCTTCCCATGGAATCGCAGATTTCGATACAGGACCTTCAAATTGCCGATGGTGAATCCGAGACCCACCGGGTCCGGGCCCGTAGACGCACCATGACCAATATCAATTCGGTAATCATGGCCAAAGAACGCAGCGAGAATCGCTGGTGGTCCAAGAACCAAGACATCATCGACCGGCTGAAAGAAGGTTATACCGTACGCGACATCTCTGAGTTGGTCGGAAAAGGCCAACGCCAGATCAGGGGTGTCCAAGAACGGCTTAAAGACATGTCGCTGGCAGCCTAGCTTGCGGTCCGTTTGTCGCTTGGCCGCCCCCTTGTGGCCGGGGAGAAAGATCCTAGGCAGATGCATCCTGGGATTCCGGCGATGGGGTCTGTGACCGGGTTCGTGTTTTGATGGAACGATTTGGGTGTCCCGCCCCAGAAGACTATGAAATTGATTATCTAAAACGGTCCGGATATTCCGCTCCGATCAGTGTGGGTAAACGGACCGTCGCTACGCCCGCCTCCCAGTGATGCGGGCGACGGCTTTGGAACGAGCCTGTCGCATGAGTTGTTTTGGTGCGGCGAAGCTCAGTTCCCGTAACCGGAATAAGACACAACCAGCGAATCGATTTTCGCACGCTTACTCCGCCACGATTACCCGACGATTTAACATGAGCGATCCATAGATGAATGAGAAGCAGGAATTCCTTGGAAAGATTGATCTTTTCAAGAAAGTGACGCCCAAAGCCCTCGAAGGTTTAGCTGCCGAGATGAACCTGGTGTACTTCCCCGACGGCCACCTGATTCGGGATTCATCCAGATCTGAGACCTCTGATGATGCTGATCTCGAAGGCTTGTATATCATCAAATCTGGCGCTGCCAAGGTCACCACTTCCTCTGAGCGTGGCGAGATTGAAGCGGTTATAGCTATCTTGAGGGAGGGCAACTGGTTTCGAGAAATCAGCCTGATCGACGGGCTTCCTCCGTCGGCGAATGTAACATCCATGAGCACCATGGAATGCTTTTTTCTTCCCCGGCGTGCGTTTCTTGAGGCATTAGGTGAAAACCCTGAGATTGCGGTGAGCATGCTCCCCCGCTTGGGCAACAGGGTGCGTTCGGCTGACCGGTGGATCTCCCAACTCCTTTAACCGTCTGTTGGCCCGCTTCATATCCCCTGACACAGTTAACGATTCCATCAGCTTATCACCGCGTCTGAATCAGGCCTTCCCATTAGACAGCCGTCGCCGCCCGAGGTCCCCAATACTCCGGTAGCGATCTCCCCAACGCCCACTGGCCTCCGATCGATTGCTGCGGCTCCTCAGAGTTTCGATTGTCGTTGATTTTTATGCCGCAGTTTACTCGTTCAGCCGAGTTTTCAGGCAAGAATGTTTGAGGTAATAGACAACAGCCCGCATGTCGTCCTATACTTGGCCCCTGAATTTTCGTTAGCCGGCAGTGTCTAACCTGCGGTTCATGGCAGGGCGCTACGGTTCGCCGGCCTGATCATCGGGTGGAGCGTAAAGACTCGATCTCCATTTATTGCTTTCACACGCAACTTTAGGGTGAATGAAGAAAATGGCTGATAAACGATCTGGTACTCACGGCGCCACGGACCCGGATACCGCAACCGATGGGCTCGGCGATAAGCAGATCGATATAGATGTTGTCGCTGGATTATTGGATTATCTAGCCCAACCGGACCTGATCGAGGAAAAATATCATAGAATCCTCGCCGAATTGGTGTCGGCAACCGGGGCCGACTCTGCGTCCCTACGCATCCGGGATGAGTCCGACGGGACTCTTCGGCGGATAGCCAAGGTGGAAAAACACGGGGACGATGTCCAATTCGTCCCAGCGAGTCCCCTGGACGATTCAAATACTGAGATCAAGCCCGGCCAAATGCCCTCTAGCGTCGGCTCAAAGATAACCCAACCGATAAACGTAGGCGGTCAGATTATCGGAGTGGTGTCATTGGAGTCCGCGTACGAGGACCACTTTACTCCGGGCAGGGTCCGCTTCCTTGGCATCATCAGCAACGTCGTTGGGCTGACGCTACAACACGGGAAGACCTGGCGGCATCTGCAGGCCAGCCTGAACGAACTGGCTTTTATGGATGAAGTGGCGCGAATCATCACCTCCACTCTGGACATTGACGATGTCTACGAGAGATTCGCCGTGGAGCTCCAGAAGCTAGTCCAGTTTGACCGGGTCAACATCATAATTGTCGACCGGGCACAGTTCAGGTACACAATCAAATATACTTTTGGCATCAGTATTCCGCATTTATGTGTGGGTGACTCAGGGTCGCTGGCTCAAACTGTCACCGGACGAGTTGTGGAAACCGGCCGCCCCACCATCTGCAAAGATATCAGCGTAAACGCCGGGTCGCCCATGGAGCAACGCTTCCTGGATGCGGGCCTTCGGTCCTGCATCATGCTTCCGTTGGTCTCTAAGGGCGTTGTGATTGGGACGTTGGGACTCCGCAGCCGCGGCGTGGGCGCCTATGGAGATCGGGAGCGGGAGATACTGGAGAGGTTGGCCGGACAGATCGCCCCGGCGGTGGAGAACGCCGGCCTGTATGAGGCCCGTCGGTTGGCGGAGATCGAGGAGCGGCTTCGGGCCGGGCAGATGGAGTCTCTGTTAAACATCGCCAATATCTTGAGCGGTCCCGGCGCATTCGTAGAAAAATGCAAAACTGCCCTGGAGTGCTTCACTACTTCCCCGGGGGTGAAGACCGCCACCCTGCGGGTTCCCGTTGGAGATATGGAAGGGATGAAGTTGGTGGCTCAAGCTGGTGGGACATCTGCTTCGGCGCCGCTGGTCTTGTCTCCGGATAGCCTATCTTCCCTGGTGTTCCAGCGGTCGGAGCTCTTGGTCGTAGATGATTACCAGCGGCATCCCCTCGTCCTCAGGTCCAATCAGACCAGCGAGAACCGGTCCATCATCATGATGCCGGTCAAGACCGCAAGCGGCCGGGCCATCGGCCTGGTAAACGTGGCGTCCGTTGAACTGGACTATTTCACCCCGGAGAGGACACGGTACTTTACCGCTCTGGCAGACGGGATCGGCACGTTGCTGGAGAACGCCGATCTCTACCAACAGATGATATCCGAGCTGGAGCGGCGCCAAAAGACAGAAGAGGCGCTGCGGGAAAGCGAATCCCGTTTCCGCTCCTTGGCGGAGAACACTGGAGATGTCATCTGGGAACTGGACACCTCCTACCGCTACACTTTCTGCAGCCCCAACATACAGGCGCTCACTGGGTATGAAGCCGCCGAGATTATGGGAATGTCTCCCTTCGATTTCATGTCTACCGCGGATTCAATAAGGATGCGGGAGATGTGTGAGGAACTGGCCGAAAAGCGGGAGCCATTCCACTTCCTTGAGCACACCATGGTCCACAAGGACGGCAGCCAATCTGTTTTGGAATGCAGCGGCATGCCCGTTTACGATAATGCAGGACGTTTTGCCGGTTTCCGCGGCGTTGACCGGGATGTGACCGAACGCAAGGCGGTGGAAGTGAGCCTGCAGAAGGCATCCCAACTGGCCACATTGGGCGAACTGGCCTCGGAGATAGCGCATGAGTTGAACAATCCGCTGGCGGCGGTGATGACCTTTGCGCATCTCTTGAAGAGCCAAGAGCTGCCGGGTGCGGTGGGAGAGGACGTGGAGAAGATCTTCACGGAGGCGCAGCGGGCGGCGAGGGTGGTGCACAATCTATTGGCCTTTGCCCGGCGGCATGAGCCTGAGAAGAGGTATGTGGACGTGACGGGAGCGGTGAGCCGGGCGTTGTCATTGAAGGCCCGGGACCTGAGCGCCAACAACATAGAGGTGAGGACGGAATACGAGAGCGGCCTGCCGAAGACGATGGCGGACGAGCACCAGTTGACCCAGGTGTTCTTGAATATAGTGACCAACGCGGACCAGACGATGACGGAGCAGGGTGGAGGGGGTAGTCTCTGGATCAGGGGCTGGAAAGAGGGAAGGAGCCTGCGCTTTAGTTTCAGGGACGATGGGCCGGGGATAAGCAAGGAGAACCAGGAGAAGGTGTTCGACCCATTCTTCACGACCAAGAAAGCAGGAGAGGGAACGGGGTTGGGGCTGAGCATGTGCTACCGGATGGTGCGGGCGCACGGAGGGAAGATATGGGTGGAGAGTGAAGAGGGAGAGGGGACGACGTTCTTTGTGGAGTTGCCGTTGGAGGGGCCGGTGGACGGAGCGGAGGTGGAAGGAGAAGAGGGTGTGGAGAGTGAGGAAGAGGTGGTGGGGAAGATAAAGGGAAGAAGGATACTGGTGGTGGACGATGAGGCGGTGTTCACGGACCCGTTGTGCCGGATACTTTCGAGGGAGGGACACGTGGTGGAGGTGGCGAGGGACGGAGAGGAGGCGTGGCAGGCGATAATGCGGAAGAAGTATGAGTGTATATTGATGGATGTGAGGATGCCGGGGATGGGTGGGAAGGAACTGTACCGGCGGATAAAGGGGAGTGACGAGGAACTGGCGAAGCGGGTGATATTTGCGACGGGAGACACGCTGAACCCCGAGACGCAGGAGTTTTTGGAGAGCACGGGGAACGCGTGGTTGGGGAAGCCGTTCACGGTGGAGGAACTGGAGGAGAAGATACAGGAGTGCCTGGCCCAGGGAGGGTAAGGCCCTGGAAGTGGCAAGGGGAGCCCTGGAAGTGGTATAGAGAGGGGCGACGGTCAGGAAAGAACTACAGGAAGACCCTGGAGGGCTAAAGGAAGAAGATGGTAGAAAGAGCGAAAGGAACGAGGGAGAAGGGAGAGGGCCAGGGTCTGAAAGAGAGAGGTGGGGAAAGGATAAGGATATTGTTGGTGGATGATCACCCGATGGTGAGAGAGGGGATGAGGAGGCTGCTGGAAGGGGAAGGTGGGTTTGAAGTGGTGGGGGAGGTGGACAGCGTGGAGGCAGCGTTGGAGGAGTTGGAGAGGAAGAAGGCGGAGATAGTGGTGATGGACATCCAACTGCCTGGGGTAGACGGAGTGGAGGGGACGAGGCAGATGAAGGCCAGGTATCCGGAGGTGAAGGTGGTGATAGTGAGCGCGTACGGAGAGGACTACTTGGTGCCGAGCATAGATGCGGGAGCGGACGGGTATCTGCTGAAGACACTGGCGCCGGTGGAGTTGGTGAAGAGCATGCACCAGGTGGCGATGGGGCAATCGCCGGTGGACGCGGCGTTGACGAGGCACCTGATGAACCAGGCGGCGGCGGGGAAGGGTAAGGCGGGAGAGAGTCAGCCGACGGAGCGGCAGCAAGAGGTGTTGAAGTTGGTGGCGGACGGGTTGTCGTCCAAGGAGTTGGCGTCGAGGCTGTATATAAGCCAGACGACGTTGAAGAGGGAGTTTCGGAACATATTCAATCTGCTGGGGGTGAACGACCGGGCGCACGCGGTGGCGGAGGCCTACCGGCGCAACCTCATCTAGAGGTCCAGGTCGGTATGTCCTTACAGTTCGATTAACCAAAGGACCGGGATAGCTGATCCGCTGGACCAAGCGTTTATATAACTGGACCGAGGGCTCTTGACAGAGCCCTCTTTTTTGTGCGAATGCCCGGACCACACAAGGTCCATTTGGGCCACAGCGCTGGCCCAAATGGACCATGCCTAGGGCCACGTCAGGTGCGTGATGAGGTCCACACGCCACTTCGCGAAGAACCAGTTAGGTGAAACAATCGACGCAGATAGTATCTAGGTGAATGGTCCATGATTTCTGGATTCTTGAGCTGGCGGACCGGCTGGATCGGCGGGAGCTTGTACCGCAAGTATGTGCTGGTCATCAGTTTATTCGTTGCCGCGGCGTTGCTATTTAGCGGCGGCCTGGACATCTTCTTCACCTATAAGGACAAATTGGGCAGCATCTCCGATCTGGAGCAAGAGAGGGCTTATTCCGCCGCGTCCAACATAGACATTTTCATTGGAGACGTCCAAAGGAAGTTAGAGCAGGCGGCTCAAGTGGAATACGAGGACAATGATTCTGGGATGACCGCCCGGGAAGAAGACTACCTGGCCCTGGTCAACCGGGCGGCCGCCATCACAAATCTCGGCTATTGGAACTCGATGGGGCAAGAGCGGTTTATGGTGGCCCAATTTAGCCGGGAGACATTTACTAACTACTCTCCACTCGAGGTTGAGCAGTTACTCATTGGCGCCAAAACTAATGGCACATTTAACGGGCCAGTCTATTTTGACGACGATTCATCCCAGCGTATGACCATTGGGGTAGCCGAACCAGGGAGCGGAGAAGGTGTTCTGATCGCCGAAGTAGATCTGACCTTCGTTCAGGTGATCATTTCGCAGTTGAGCTTGGACGATTCCGGATGGGCTTACGTGGTGGACTCCAACGGGACCATCGTTGCCCATCCCGCGAAAGAGCATGTCACGCAGCGGACCAACGTTTTTCACCTACCCCAGGTTCAAGCCGCCATCAAGGATGCCGCTATTTCCAACAGCGGCTCCGCCACCGAAAAGGCCGTTACTATTGAAAAAAGCCTCGATGGTCAAACCGTTCTTGCCGCCAGCTATCCCATTTGGAATTTGGACTGGAATTTACTGGTAGAACGTCCCCGAAGTCAGGCTTTAGCTTCCCTTAAAGGCCCAATCGTCCGCTGCGTATCTCTGTTGGTGGGCGCCATCGTTTTGGCGGTCCTGATCAGTTTGATACTAGCCCGGAAGATGGTGTCTCCCATCCAGAAACTAAAGGATGATGCGGACAAACTGGGCCTTGGTTCAACTGACGAAGCAGTTGGCCTAGACACCGGTGACGAACTGGATACCGTGGGTCAGGCGCTCACGCGCATGTCCAATCAGGTCAAAGAGTCCTACGAGACATTGGAAGAGCGGGTGGAACAGCGGACCAAGGAATTGGTCCGGTCCAACGCCAAACTTGAAAGCGAATTGATCGCACGGAAAGAGGCCGAGAGCATCGTCTTCTTGCATCAGATGGCGATGGAGCATAGTCCGATCGTCGTTTTGATCACCGACGCCGACGCGAATATCGAGTATGTCAATCCCAAGTTCACCGAAGTTACCGGCTACACCATGGAGGAGGTAGTTGGGAAGAAACCGAATATCTTGCAATCCGGACGCACCAACCGGGAGAAATACGAACGTTTATGGGAAACCATTCGGAATGGAGATGAATGGGAAGGGGACCTGTACAACAAACGGAAGGACGGTAAGTTCTATTGGTCACACGAGAAAATCTTGCCGATCAAAGATATCCATGGCATGACCACCCATTATTTGGCGGTGGAAGAAGACGTAACAGAAAAAAAGAACGCAGAAGAGATAGCGAAAATAGCGAACCAGCGTCTGGGTGAGATGAACCGGACGCTGGAGCAAAGGGTCACTGAGCGGACTTTAGACCTACAGGAGGCAAATGATCGTCTTATCGAGGCCCACGACCAGTTGGTTCGAACAGAAAAACTGGCTGCCATCGGAGAGATGGCGGCCGGTGTGGCCCACGATCTGCGAAACCCATTGGGAGCGATCAAGAACGCCATCTACTACCTGAACGGAAAGCTGTTCGATACCACATTGGCTAAGGAGAACCCTAGGATCCCCGAATTCCTGAAAATAATCGATGACGAGGTCGGCAACTCCAACAAGATCATCACCGATCTGATGGACTTCGCCCGTATCTCCGCACCCACATTCGAACCGGTCGATCTAGGTGCATTGGTCCAAGATTGCTTGGGCGAGTTTAAGTTGAATGAAGGGATTTATATCAATATCCAGGACAGCCACCAAGGAGACCAGATGCAGGTGCAGGCCGATGGCCGGCAATTGCACCGTGTTTTCCAGAATCTGATTCAGAACGCCCAAGACGCCATGCCGGACGGCGGCGTGATCACCGTCAGCACCAAAGAGAACGCTGGCTTCGCGGAGGTAGCGGTGTCGGATATCGGGGGAGGCATAAAGCCAGAACACCTAGGCAAGGTATTCGATCCATTATTCACCACAAAGACCAAGGGCACCGGGCTGGGTCTGGCCGTTTGCCATCAGATAGTAGCCAGACACGGCGGAATGATAGAAGTGAAAAGTCGGCCGGGCGAGGGAGCCGTTTTCAAGGTGAAGTTGCCCGTAACCGCCCATGAGGACCGCGTGCGAGGGGGTATGGCGCAGGAGGCATTGAATGCAAGCTCATGAGACCAATGTGCTGGTAGTCGATGACGACAATGGAATTCGTTTCACCCTGGAAGGAATCATTGACGACGAAGGTTATAAGGTCTGCGGGGCGCGAGACGGCTACCAGGCCATAGAATTAGTCAAGAAAATTACGTTCGATTGGGTATTCATGGACATCCGAATGCCCGGCTTGAACGGGGTCGAGACCTTCCTGGAGATCAAGAAGATCAGCCCAGATTCTAAGGTTGTCATGATGACCGGGTTTTCGGTGGAAGCATTGGTGAAAAAGGCATTGGAGGCGGGCGTCTATGCCGTTTTATACAAACCGTTGCCCGTTGAACAGGTGCTGGATATCTTGAAATCGAACTTGCTCTCTGAAGAAATAAAAAAATAGCCGGAATCCAAGCTGGCCAGACCCAGGAAATTTACCGAAACGAACTGCGCAATACATCCGGTGAGACCATGACGACTCACCCCACGATCACTCGCGATTCACACGTAACTCACCGGACTTGAGCGGCCCAATAAATCAAAGATGAATCGGTTTGATTCCTACTTTGGAATATCACCCGATTTGCTTTAGAGGCCAATGAATAAACATATTCCAAATATCTTGATAGTCGAAGACGACATTGGAACACGCACGACCCTGGCGGTGATCTTGGAACAAGAGGGCCATCGGGTGGTTACTTGTCAGACCGGCGAGGAAGCTCTGGAACGTATCTCCGATAGAGGCAAAACGGCGGAGATCGATATCGTCGTTTCAGATTTGCGTTTGCCAGATATATCCGGAATGGATATTTTGAGGGCCTTGAAAGACCGGCGGCCTGATGCGGCGTTTATCCTCATGAGTGGTCATGCCACCCTGGAAACTGCGGTTGATGCGGTGAACCAAGGCGCGTTTTCTTACCTGGTCAAGCCATTGGACATTGACTCCTTGATAAGCACGATCAGGAACGCAATCAACCAGCAACGCTTGGTATCTGAGAACAAAGAGCTGTTGAAGATGCTTCAGCGGTCCAACGAAGAACTGGAGAAGAAGAACCGGGATCTGGAAGAAGCCGGTTTGGCCAAGATGCGGATCCTATCCGCAGCGTCCCATGAACTGAAAACCCCGCTGACTAGCATAGTTGGCTATGTCGACCGGATCCTGTTGCAAAGGGAATCGGTAGGCGAGTTGAACGATCGACAAGAAAGATACCTGCAAACGGTGAAGAAAAACTCCTACCGGCTCAAGGCGCTGGTGGACGACCTCTTGGACATCTCAAGGATCGAATCCGGGGGTTTGACCCTGACCCTCGCCGCTGTTGATGTGGCCAGCGAACTGGAAGACGCGGTGAGTTCGGTCCAGACCCTCGCGGAACGCAAGAACATTGTGGTGGAGATGGATGTTCCCGAGGATCTTGCGCCCATCTGGGCCGAGCGGCTCAGGTTCTCCCAGGTGATCGTCAACCTGCTGAGTAATGCCTGCAAATACTCTTTAGACGGGGCAAAAGTCAAGATAAGTGCCTCACAGCGAGACGGGTGTGTACAACTTGATGTGTCGGACACAGGTATCGGCATCTCTAAAGCAGATCAGGCGCATTTGTTCAATCAATTTTTTCGGGCCGAAACAGAGTTGACCAGGGTAGAATCCGGAACCGGGCTTGGCCTGTTTATTACCAAATATCTTGTGGAGGCACACGGTGGAGAGATCTGGTTAGAAAGTGAAGAGGGAGTGGGGACGACGGTAAGTTTCACATTCCCAATGGAAGCCAGCGTCGTGGCTTCCGGGCCGGTAACGGCCAGTTCGCACTAAAGGGGACCTGGAATCGGTTGATTAAACGAAGTGATTTGGTGGAAGCAAGGGATGTTCAATCCATACATATTTACCAAAGTCGAGATTAACCTCGCTCAGGGGATGCCATGACTAAAGTCCTCGTTGTCGATGATGAGAGAGACATAAGAGAACTATTGACTGATGAGCTTACGGACTTCGACTACGACGTGATCGAGGCCGAGAACGGCGCTGAGGCGTTGAACCG
>JADFNR010000033.1:25317-28309 GCA_022563275.1 Chloroflexota bacterium
CAGGGGATGCCATGACTAAAGTCCTCGTTGTCGATGATGAGAGAGACATAAGAGAACTATTGACTGATGAGCTTACGGACTTCGACTACGACGTGATCGAGGCCGAGAACGGCGCTGAGGCGTTGAACCGAGTGTACAACGATCATCCGGACATCGTTTTGCTTGACCTGATGATGCCTGTTTTGGACGGTATTCAGGTCTTGAAAACGCTGAAATCCAACCCCTATACGTCCAAGCTGCCGGTGGTGCTGCTAACTGCGGTATCCGCCGACGAGGGCGAAAAACGCTGTATGGAATTGGGTGCCAACCATTATGTGACCAAGCCATGGGAGCCGGGCGCGATCCAAACAGTGATCAAAGTGACCTTAAGGGAAATCGCCAAGAGCGAACAGTCTCATGCTGGCGGCTGGGGAGGGAAAGAGGAGACGAACGGTGATCGGGCCGGCCAACGTGTTGAATTCTCTAATGTGATCAGCACGGCGGACCCCGAGTTGAATAATAAGTTAGGTGGAGGGGTGCTCCTCGACGGCCTGACCTTTATCGAAGGCGCCTCGTCCACCGGGAAGAGTGTGCTGTGCCAACACTTTGCCTACACCGCGCTAGTGCATGGCTACGGAGTTTCTTATTTCAGCTCACAGTATAGCCCCACGGGGCTGGTCAGTCAGATGGCCTCATTGGGAATGAACTCTTCCCAGTTCTTCCGTAGCGGACAGCTAAAGGTTACCGCCATTTCAAAGGTGGACCCCCTCTCTGATTGCACCGAAGTCCTGTTGGAGCTTGCTCTCCGCATCAAAGAAACAGCTTCCGATTTCCGGTTCGTGATCATTGATGTTCTTACCAGCGTAACGAGGTGTAGCCAAGAAAGCGCGGTCATTGGTTTTCTCGCCCAATGTAAGGAGATGGGGAATTCGGGGAATGCGGTCATCATAGCGGCACATCCAGCAGACCTTAGCGGAGATTCTCTCAATCGCCTCAGGTCACTGAGCGATAGTTATCTTGCGTTGCGCGCTGAAAAATCTGGCAACAGGCTTAGCAATGTGTTGGAGGTGTTCAAAGTCGGCACGGACGAGTACCTGTTTGGAAATCGGGTAAATTTTGAGGTTCAGCCTGGAGTGGGGATTCAAGTGGAACAGCCCTCCAGACTCATGAAGTGAGCATTAAATGAGACGGAGTCAAATGAATTGAATCGCCGTGCGTTAGCCCGCTCCAGGCGAAAAACCAGCCGATTTCCCCATCCGGAAGCCAAATTGTCTACGCATACCTTAGCCCATGCTCAGATGGGCCGGGCACCATGATATGGCAGCTATTTAACGAGTATCCTTATCCAATTTTTAAGGTTTATGAGGTTGATGAAGTGCTGTTGGCAGGGGAACCTAGGAGAATCAAATGGACCACCCAATACCGCGGATACTAGTCGTAGATGACCAAACCAACATCCGGCGGACAATGACCGTAACCATCGAGAACTGGGGATGTCAGGCGGTGGATGCGGAAGATGGATATCATGCGATAGAGAGTGTGAGAAACGACAAATTCGATCTGGTCTTCTTGGACATAAAGATGCCGGGGATCAACGGCGTTCAGACCTTTCGCGAGATCAAGAAATTAAGGCCGGATTCATTGGTGGTAATGATGACCGGTTGTGAGGTACCAGACTTGATCGGCGCCGCTGTTGATGAGGGGGTTATGTCTGTTGTTCTCAAACCCTTTGAGCCCGAACAGATTGTTCAGATTCTACGTGCGGTCCGCGATTCTTGTCCGGAAAGATTGCCATCCAATATTGGCGCGCTGAGTGGCAAGATCCAACAACAGATCGATGGCACAATGAGGGACCTCCCTCTCGCCCGGGTGACCGTTAGGATTCCCGACAATGAGCTGAAGGCATTAAGGCTGCTGGTGGCGTCTGGACCGGCTTCTGAATCCACGCAACCCTTGAGTTCGTTCGCGAGTTTGGATGGGGTAGCGTTTTACAGCAATGAGGTCCAGGTCATAAATAACTGCGGGCATCATCCTATGATCTGCGAATCGGACACCGCTCTGGGTGTTAAGGCTGCATTGGCGGTGCCCATACGATCCGGCTCCGATCGAATCTTGGGGTCGGTTGCTGTTTCTTTCTACGAGGCCAATTCTTTCGGCCAAGAGGTATTAGGCAAGTTCCGGGAACTGGCGTGTGGTATTGGCGATCTCATGAATTCCACCAGCCCGGATGAGGCGAAGATCCTCCATGGGCTGGGCCGTGTCGGAATCCCGGCCGCCTAGTCGATGATAAAGGTCAACCGCCGGGCGGCAAGCAGGCTGCCATGGCAATTCGAGGGAAATTTGTTTGAGGGATTCTATATTATGCCGATGTCGGCCAGATGAGCGCCGAAGCTCCGTCCATTCTCATCCTGGATCGGGATTTTCATCCCTCCGGAATACTTTTTGGTGAATTGGAATCCTCCGGGTATCGAGTCGTCGCCGGTAACACCGGTGACCATAGCTTGGAAAGCGTCCAGAGGCTCAGACCAGACATCATCCTAGCGGACCTACAGCTACCGGGATTAAACGGGCTGGAGTTGCTTGAGGCGTTGACCGAGGTCAAGCCTGAAGCCGCATTCATATCCACAACGGATAACAACTTCATGGGCTTGAACGCTGCTGTGGAAATGCTGGAAAACGGGGCTTTCGCATACTGCACCAGACCGTTGAACCTGAGAGAGGTTCAAACTGTGATTCGCCGTGCCCTGCGCCAGCAGCGGATGTCGTTGGAGAACCAGGTCCTGGTTGAGAGTATCCAGCAGTCGTACACCGAACTGAGCAAAGAGGTTGCTGATCGAAAACGCACCGAGGAGATACTGGCCGAACGCACTGCCGCCCTGGCCTCGGTGGGCGAACTGGCCTCGGAGATAGCGCATGAGTTGAACAATCCGCTGGCGGCGGTGATGACCTTTGCGCATCTCTTGAAGAGCCAAGAGCTGCCGGGTGCGGTGGGAGAGGACGTGGAGAAGATCTT
>JADFNR010000153.1 GCA_022563275.1 Chloroflexota bacterium
CTCCCCGGGATCTTTCCGACAGAATAAAGACGCTCTTCGTAGTCAACGGTCAGGGGCAGGAAGTCTATGTCCTCCGCCCGGGGCTTGCTGGACATAACTGCCGTCACGAGCACGATGGTCTCGCCGAAAGTGACAGTCACGCTGCCGTGGGCTTGGTTTGCCAGTTTTCCGGTCTCGATGGTAATGGTTTTGTCGCCGATCTGGCTTGTGACCGACGTGGGATTAGCTAATTGTGTAGCCATAATGTGCCTAGGGCAACCTCGCAATAAATAGCGTGCGCAATCGATAGATGGGGTGAGAGCTAGACGAGAAACAACACCCTAGAAGGGTGTTGTTCTGAGGGGACTTAACGCCGCAGGCCAAGCCTGGCGATAAGAGTCTGATAGCGGTTTACGTCTTCCGCATTGAGGTACTTGAGGAGTCTCCGTCTCTGGGAAACCATACCAAGAAGCCCGCGCCTTGAGTGGACATCCTTCTTGTGTTCCCGCAGATGGCCCGTGAGTTGCTGGATATTTTCCGTTAGCACGGCGACTTGGACTTCGGCTGAGCCGGTGTCTTTATCGTTTATCTGGTATTCCTTGATGATCCGCGCTTTAGTCTCTCCGTCTAGCATCAGATGTGTGTTTGCTTCTCTCTCTCTCTCTCTCTTCTTTTACGTCCACGGAATTATAGCATAAGGCCTTGGACCGGGCAACGCGGGGGAGGGGGTTAAGTGGGTTTACAGCGCCCCGAAACGCCTCTAGCCGAGGACCGAGAAACCGTCTGGCAGGCCGTGGCGTCCGGTGGCGGCCAAGACCAAGTCGGGGGCATGACCACGGTACAGTGCCAGTTGGCCCAGTATCTGAAGCGTGGCTTCCATGCCGTTTTCCGGCGGCTCGGCTTTCACGCCCAGAGCTTTGGCGAGGTCCATGGTGTGGATGATCAACTCAAATGTCCGGGTGGGCAGATAATCGATGAGCCGCATACCGCCCACGACGGTGGCCATGATGTGGTCGTCGCTCAGCCCGTCCAGCTTGTTCTTGACGTACATGGCGAAGCCGCGGACCATCATCTTGGGGTCGTCGATGATCTCCAGTCCCGCGGCCCGGCCGCGCTCGGCGATCTGCTTGTGGTCGACGTTGCCTTCCAGCACCTTCAGGAAATAGTCGACAGGCCGCTTGATCTCAACCGAGTCGCCGGGTTTTTCGGAGTAACTCAGCACGGTTGTGAAAGCGCGGTAAGTGTGGCCGATCAGGTCCCGTACCAGCCACTCGCCCAGGGCGGGGGCTTCAAAGCCGTCGATATCGATCGTATCGACCACGCCGGCGAAGAACTCCCCAGCTTCCAGATAGGTTTCCCTGATATCTTGACCGCTCATCTGTACCACTCTTACATCAACCGGCAGGGTTAAGGTTTGCCCACTTCCCGTTCCACGTTTAGAGACTCCATCAGGTCGCTGAGCTGGGCCCAGGTCTCGTCCTCCACAAAGATGCCGTCTCTGCGGCGTGTCTGCTCGTTTTTCCACTCGATCTCGCCGGGGTAGAGCACTTCTTTGAAACCGGCCGCGGGCGGCGAGTCTTTGATGTATTCCACGAATTCGCCCATCTCCTTCTTGAACTCCTCCAATGGCCGGAAGTGCTCCAAGTTGAAGGCGGCGATGAACACGCCGTCGTTGTGCCGGGCCTCGGGGTCGATGCCGAAGCCCAGGCCGGTGAGCAGGCCGGAGAAGACCTCCACCATGAATGAGAGGGCGTAGCCCTTGTGGCCTTGGTCCCCGCCCACCGGCAGGATGGCCCCGCCGGAGTAATAATCGTTGGGGTCGGTGGTGGTGTTGCCGTCTTTGTCCACGATCCAGCCCAGGGGTATGTCCTGCTTGCGGCTGCGGGCCAAGGCAATCTTGCCCAGGGCCACAGTGCTGGAGGCCATGTCCATCAAGACCGGGCCGTCCAGGTTGCTGGGCATGCAGATGCAGATGGGGTTGGTGCCAAGCTTGCGGGCCCGTCCGCCGAAGGGCGCCACGTGCTTGGGAGCCGCGCCGGAATCGGCGGTGATCATGCCGATCATGCCATCCGCGGCCATCATGGTGGAATAGTCGCCCAGCCGGCCGATGTGGCTCTGGTGGTGGACGGTGATGGCAGCGACGCCGTTGGTCTTGGCCTTCTCGATGGCCATCCGGGTGGCCTTTTCGGTGACCACGAAGCCGAAACCCCAGTTGCCGTTGATGACGGCGGTGCAGGGGGCTTCCTTGACCACTTCGAATTCCGCGCCGGGGACGATATGCCCCGCGTCGATACGCTCGGCGTAGGTGGGGATCTGAATCACGCCGTGGGAGTCGTGGCCGGTCAGATTGGCCTTGACCAGGTGCCTGGCCACGGTCTCCGCTTCGTCGTCGGGAGTGCCCTTGGCGCGGTAGATGTGGTAGGCGACTTTATGCAGGTATTCGGGCGTGAAAATGGGCATGTTTTAACCTCGGAGGGAAGGTGCCACTAGTCTAGTGGCGGGCTTGGGCTTTGTCCATGATGCGGCGGTCGAACCGCCTGGCTAGATTTTGGTATACTCGCGAAAATAGCCGACGCCTGCGCCCGATGGGACCGTATGGCCGAGGGTTGGTGCGGGTGAAAATGGATAGCCCGTGGTCAAGTTGGGCTCAGGTTGACCTATTTTCACCGGAAACTATCTGTAATCTATTCAAGAAGGAGTTGCGACCATGGCCACAACCAACTTTGCCGTGCCGATCCTGGAAGGGAAAACGGAAGCCTGGAAGGCGGCGTGTGCGGAAATGACGGGCCCTAGACGAGAGGAGTACATCACATCCCGCCGTGCGCTCGGTATCACCAAGGAGATCGCCTGCCTCCAAGAGACGCCCCACGGAGACTACGTGGTGGTCCATATCGAGGCCAACGACGTTTCCGGCATCATGCAGGGGATGATGCAGGCAACCGACGCGTTCGCCGTCTGGTTTAAAGAAGCAGTGTTCAAAGATATCCACGGTATGGACGGCTCCGGTCCGGTACCGCCGGCGCCCCCCATCTTCATAGACATTCTTTAGAGACCACCCACCACGAAAGGCCCCGATCGATGAACAAGACTGGGGCCTTTCGTTTCCTTGTTGGCCCCCGGCCAACCATGCTATTCTTAGGCATGTAATGCCCCTGTAGCTCAGTGGATAGAGTACCGGCCTCCGGAGCCGGGGACGAGAGTTCGACCCTCTCCGGGGGTACCATCTTCCCCTCACCTCCCGTCTTATCGCACGTCGATACAGCCGAGTATCCTCAACCCGGCCGTGAAGTCCTCCCCTCCGCATCCCGCCCTTCCCCATGGGTTAAATCTCCGTTCATCTTTGACCCTTAAACCCCACCGAAACCCAATGGGTGATATGCAGGCCCATCCGTCCGTATCTGAGTTAATCAAATAAGATACGTATATCACTAAAATATGAAGGATTCATGCATATCAATGCTGATATTCGCCATTATTATGTGAAATATAGCACAATATTGACATATTATGCCGCAGGGAGTAGCGTCGCCCACTGACACCATTGATCGGGGATAGATGGAGGTCCGCTATGTACCAAAAGGTTCTTGTACCCTTGGACGACTCGGATGCTTCCCGGAGTGTGGTCAAGGCACTGTCTGGTCTGGTCGCCGACGGCGGGGAGGCGATCTTGCTCCACGTAATTCCACCTGGGAAGACCAGAGGCACGGGGAATTTCACCGTTCTGGGCTCCCAGGTAGAGGAAGATCATCGTAACAAGGCCCTGGTCCACCTGAACCGGCTCTCGAACGAATTGAACGAGGCATCCATCAAGGCAACTGCCACCGTGGTGGTCTCAAATTCAGTGGTGGGGTGCATCGTGAACTTCGCTGAGAAAGAGGGCGTTGACCTCATTGCCATGTACACGCACGGGCGCAAGGGCATCGCCAAGTTGCTCAAGGGCAGCGTGACTCAGGACGTGAGGGCTCACACCACCATCGATGTCCAGGGTTTCTCAGACCCCGAGTTGGCGCAGATCGGCGCCCCGTAAAGCCCCGCCTGCCGGTGAAGATTCGTAAACAAGCCCTCGGCCAATCATGGCCGGGGGCTTATTGGTGCGTCGATTGTTGCCAGGGAAACCACGAACCTGGGCGGCAGTGACGCCTTCCAGCCTTCGACTCCCTATGTTTGAACGTACCCGGAAGGTTGGGTACGATTGATTTGAGCATCGGATATCGGGAGGAAAGGGTATGGCACAAGAAAACAGGATAAATTTCGCCTCGGCACAGCAATTAAACGACACAGTACTGACCATTGGTGGGACAGTATTGGGGTTCTCGATCGCATTCCTCAGCAGGGCGGATTCATTGGAATTCACTTTATTGCTGAAAGAAGCTTGGACCTTGCTAGCGGTAAGCATCCTCCTGAACGTCTTCTCAAGGGTGGTATCACCGGAACCCGGCGATTCAGACAGGTTCGCCATATTATGCTGGCGTTTCTTGGCGCCACTGTCCGCCGGCGCTTTCCTCTCGGGACTCGGCTTGTTAACGGCCTTCGGGGTTATGAACGTTTAAAGAGCGAACTATCGAGTGCGTCTCAGCACGTCGTGCGCACCTGACCTCCAGACCAGCCGTGGCCAGGTCAACGGCTCTGGACGGCAAAGGTTCGATGAGATTAAGATTTTTCATGGTTTCCTATAATGGTTTCATGGAAGGTGTGGAAAATCACCGAGGCCCACCGGTCAGGAGGCGCATTTAATGGCGACTATCCGGTATTTTGTCGATAACATCGAGGAGTCCATAGCCTTTTACACTCAAAGACTGGGGTTTTCGCTGGAGAAGCAGTTCGGACCTTTCGCCATCGTTTCCAAGGCTGACCTTACTCTCTGGCTCAGCGACTCCAGAACATCAGCGGCCCGGCCCATGCTGGACGGGAGCGTCCCTGAGCCGGGGGGTTGGAACCGCATGGTGATTGAAGTGGACGACCTTGCATCCTTGGTGGAGACGTTGAAAGGAGAGGGAACTATCTTCCGGAACGATATCCTCAGCGGAGTGGGCGGGCTGCAGATACTCGTGGAAGACCCGTCGGGCAATCCCATCGAGTTGAATCAGCCCTCCGAAGACCGGCCCTGATCCCCACCTAAAATCGCGGCCGCAGAGACACCGGTAGGCGAATGAACTGTAAAACCCCCTGGCCATCGATGGCCAGGGGGTTTCTTCGCGCGCTAAATCTCGTCCGGAGTTCCGCGGCCGGCGCCCGCTAGGCGTTAGCTGGATAAAATTTATTCAGGGTTTTCGAATTGGTCGAGCACCCACTGTACTTCATCCCGGATCTCGCGCATCGTCGTGGCAACACCAAGCCCCGCGACAACTTCGGGCTGCGTGAAAAGAAAATTGAATTCGAGATTCGCAGCCGAATGACCATTACCTGTAGCCTCAAGGTTCTCGATGGAGATATGTGCGAGTTCAGCGCCACGTTCGATCGGAGTACCTGGGTGGATCGTGAATGTGGTCAAGTCGTACCCAGGCACCGTTTGGTAACCAATGAGCCGTACCTGTTCCATCCGTGCGGTGGCGGTTGCGACCGAAAGCAGGCTGTGTTTATCGATTCGATTGATGTCCTGCAGGATGAGGAGCAGGTCGTTCCCTCTGTTGTAAGGCTGTGCCCGCTCGATCAACGTTCGTTGCCTATCTGGCAGCCTGCCGATATTGCTGGGGCTGTTAGCCTCGAAGAGTTCACGGGTTTTCTGGACGGGGAAGATAACGTTCCCATTGAAAGTTGGGTCTATATCCAGCCAGAATTGCCAGAGCAGGTGTTCGAGGGCCGACTGGAGGTTGTTACAGATGTCTCCCAGGATGAAAGGGATGCTGGCGGGCAAGGGTTCCCAGTGCGCGACATATGCGACTACGTGGCGCGTCTCGCCTTCACGTATAACCCTAAAACCGATCTGATAGGGCTCTCGAGCAGTGAACCGCTGCATAATACGGTTCAGGGCTCCGAGATGGACATTCGCTCTTTTGAGCTTATCCCTGGCGCTATCCCTGACGCTTCAGTGTCATATTCGTTCCAACGCGGTAAGAGTTCGATACGAAGATAGACAAGATGGCGAAGCCGGTGAAAGAATCACCGTCTAGCCGGACGATTTAATTGTAGCCTCATTTTCGAAATCATGTTGCTACATCACCACCTCGATAATTTCCCGGTTTAGCATACAGATCACCTGGACCGGGGTGGCCCGCGTTAGTACGAGACTATCTGGTGACACGATGGTAGATTTGCCGGACGGGAAGGCCGGGCCATAGAACCAGATGCAATACCCTAGATGAAACGATCATCAAAGGAGATGCCGTGGTCCGCGGCCCGCGATGCCAGCGATTTAGCTGTGACTTCAATTTGGACAGCCTGTCTGAAATCGAGATTGTCTGTATCATGCTTATTGGACACGCATCTTCCCCGCAAGATATATACCCGAGTCACCGGGTTGGTAATTTTGCGATAATCATGCCTCAGTACCAAAGGTGATTGTGGCGCCTGAAATTTGGTTACCCGACTGGTCCAAGCAACGGCATAAAGCTAGCTATTTATGACGGACACAAACAAACTCAACTACATCTTGCAAATTACCGACTCAGTTACGACACGAACGTGCGCTGTTCGTCTGAACCCAGAAGACGCATCGATTCCCTGGGAAAGTTTGCTTGAGCGATACCTCAAATCTCC
>JADFNR010000154.1 GCA_022563275.1 Chloroflexota bacterium
CTGCAAGAATTCGAAGGAAGTGTTGGGTATCCGGTAGCCGCCGCCGACGTAGTGATGCGTTGAGAGATAGGCCCTGGGTTTCATGGCGCCGTAGGCCCCGCTGGCATGCACCGTGCGGACCTCCCGTGCGGTGAGACGGCCATCCCGAGTCATTCCGGATTTGATCGTGACGAAAGTAGGATGGGTCGGGTTGCTGGCGGTGAGTTCTTCCACGGAACTCATGACGATCTTGACCGGACGGTTGGCCATCTTGGCCAGGAGGTAGGCGATGGGCAGGTCGCGGGTGTCGCCCTTGCCGCCGAAGTCTCCCCCGATGGACGTCACGTTGACCCTGATCCGCTCTTCATCAAGTCCGACCGCTTCAGCCAACTGCCGGCGGGCCCGGAAGGGGGCCTTGCTGGAACACCAGGCCTGGATGCGCCCGTCATCGTCGATGGCTATGACGCTGGCGAAGGGCTCGATATAGCCCTGGTGACGGCTGGGCACGGAGAACGAGTGCTCCAAGACGATATCGGCCTCCGCGAAACCTTGGACCAGATCGCCCTTGGTCCACGAAAGCCTGGTCTGGCCGTTGTGGATATCCGGCGCCAAGACGTGGAGGGGCGCTCCCTCGTAGGCGGCGACGTCGTCGTGGATCAGGGGGGCGCCGGGCAGCATCGCCTCCATGGGGTCGAAGACCGCCGGCAGCTCTTCGTAGTCGACTTCTATGAGCAGGAGCGCCTCTTCGGCGGCTTCCGGCGTCTCCGCGGCCACCGCGGCCACCCGGTCGCCGATGTAGCGGACCCGGTCCCAGCAGAGGACGGGCAGGTCCCGAAGCACCTTTCCCTGGTAGAAACCGCGGGCGTCTTCTCCGGTGATCACGGCCATCACTCCGGGGACGGCGCGGGCCGCTGCGGTGTCGAAACCCCGGATGCGGGCGTGGGGGTGAGGGCTGCGCAGTATCTTGCCGCACAGCATCCCGGGCAGCACCACGTCGGCGGCGAACAGAGTTTCGCCGGTAACTTTATCCGGTCCGTCGATACGGCTGACGGACTGGCCGATGATTTCAGATTGGAAGACCATTTTTTCTAACCTTAGTTTGGCTTTGCTTGAAAAGTGTTGATAATGACCGGTGGCCCCGGCCCTCTCTCAGCGTCCCTTACGCCGTCTGTCACCCCGAGTGGAGCGAGGGGTCTCATTGCCATCGGCCAGCGCTGTCATTCGAGTAAAGAGATTCCTTCCCGACGCGTCGGGACCTCGGAATGACAGTTTTAAGGCAACGCCGTTACGTTTTGATAGGCTACTCAACAGCCAAGGACCCCATGGGGTCCCACGCGGGCAGGACGATGGGCTCAAGTTCCAGCGCCTTTCGCAGTTCTGGCGGCAGGTATTCTTTGGGCACGGCGATCTCAAACATGTACTCCGCGAACCAGGAATCGTTCATCAGGAAGAACCCCTTGTTCCCCACCTTGTCGTCCCAACTGTTCTCCACGCGCCAGCGGCGCGGCACGCCGTCCACCACGTCGACGCCGGTGAACATCATGGCGTGGGTCATGCTGGTCTGGTGGTATTCCAACCGGGCCGCCTTGTCCAATGAGAAATCGGCCCCGTAGACACCGGCGTAGTCAAACAACTCGGCGTCCCACAGGCCCAGGTCACGGTGCATCTGCTTGCCGGTGTCGCACCCCATCCACACCGGCTTGCCGTCTTCCAGCATCTTCTGGGTGATGTCCTTCATGAGTTGAATGTTCACGTTCAGATATTTGATGGGCGGGGCGTCCACCACGTTGCCCAGGTATTCCACGGTGAAGGTCGCGCCCTCCGGGCTGGTCTCCCGGGGGTCGTGGACCAGGCTGACGTAGTCATGGATGTCGGTCTGGAGGTAATTGGCGGCGAACTCCAACGGAGTCAGTTTCCCCGGCCGGGTGAATTCGCCGTCTTTGTCCTTCCACTGCCAGTCCACTTCCGTGGGCGGCGTGCCCAGGTGGATGCACAACATGTCGTAGACCACTTTCAGGGTCCTGTCCTTGATGGCGCGCAATTCATCCAGGCCCGATTCCTCAGTGTAGGCGTCTCGTATCCGCTTGGCCCCCTGCCGGGTCTGGTAGTTGAGGCTGGCGTTCATCCGGGACGAATTCGCCGAACTCTCGGTCTCGGGCATGGCGCTCTTGGGGACGACGCCGTGTTTGGCCACCAGCGCGGTGAACATGTCCCACTGTCCGCCGTCTGAGATTGGGTTCTGCAGCAGGAAGGCGACGGTCCGGTCGCCGGCGGGCCGGTCCGCCGTCTCTATGACCGCCTCCAAGATGAAGTTGGCCCGCTCCAGCTTGTCCCAAAACATCAAGTAGTTCTGGCTGAATTCAAAGTCCTTCACATTGAGGATGTTTCTGGTGTCCACCCGGCACAGGTTCAGGCCGGCGAACATCCAGCAGCGCCCGGACTTGGCCTGGTTGGTCACGGACCAATCGTCAAGCACGATCGAGAACGAATGGGGCGATTCGGTGACTATCGACCGGCTGAGGGCCATGTCGTTGACGTCGTGCTGAGTCACCACGTTCTGCACCAATCGCTTGCTGGGGTCGGCATCGAAGCTTTCCCGGAACCCGGCCACGCTCTCTTGGGTTAGGGCTCCGGGGCCGTTGGCCTGTGTATCTTTGTCCATTTTGAAACACCTAAATCTTAACTCGGACCCATAGTCTATCCCGTCTATTGCATTCGGGCCAAAAATTTGTCGTACGCTGTCCTCGGAACATGACTTACGCGCGCCCTTCGACGGACCCAGGACGAACGGTTTTCAGTGTGGAAACCAATTCGTCATCCGCTCGTGGTGAGCGCGTCGAACCACCACTCCGCCACCTACTTGGTCTCCGACAGAACGCTGGCCCCCATCTCCGACCACGTCGAGAGTCTCGACTTCGTCGGACCTAACCCTCCCCCGTGCGCTGGGGAGGGGATTTAACTAGAAGATACGGCGGCTGGTGCTCAGTTCTTGCAGGAAAAGCTCCAGCCGTTCCTGAAATTCCGGGTTGGCGGCAAAACCTTTTTTGCCCTTACGGGACAGGGCCTCAGCCTGTTCCAAGGATGCGGCCGAGTAATAGGCCGGAGGTATGCGGAACTCGGACTCTCCGGCCAGCACCACCATGCCCTGGGTGGAAGCCTCCTGTTCCAGCCGCTGGGAGCTGCCCAGTTTCTCCCGCAGATCGTTCACGCCGGCCATGCCGTGGTGCAGGTAGACCTCCGACAACAGGTCCCGCTGTTTCTGGCTGGTCATGGTTTTCATCACCACCGAGTTTCCGATGCGGCGGCGGCGAATGGCCGCCGTGAGATACCCATAAAACAGCACAGCGGCGGCGAACAGGCCCAGTATCACTGCGGCGCCCATGAGGAAAAGGATGGCCCGGACCAACTGCACCGCCCAACCCCCGGCGAAGAGGTCCGAAAGGAATCCGGGCCCCTCGGCCTTCACCGGCACCCGGGTCACGACGATCTCATCGATGCCCGCGATCTTACCCAGTGAGACGATCTCCGGGGTCACGTCTTTGGAGTGGACCACCAGCATATTGAAGGCGAAGAATTGCCCTTTCTCCACGATGGCTTTACCGAATTCGACGATGCTCTCGCCACGCACCTGCGGGTTGGATTTTTCGTTTAGATAGCTGGAACTGGCCTCGATGGGCCGTGCTTCAATGACCCGGCCGTCGATCACCTGGAGGCCCCAGACCTGGTCCTGGTCGAATTGGGTCTGCAGGATATCGACTTCGCCGTTATTGATCACCCGCATGGCGTAGATGCGCAGATTAAGGTTTTCGCCCTGGATGTCCTGATTCTGGAAGGTGATTTGAAGGTCTTCCACCGGGGTCCGGACATCCAAGACGTCGGTCTCACGCAGGATCTCGTAGGTCAATTTTGGATCGGGCTCACCGAGGTTGGAGAGTCCGAAGAAAAGGGCCAGCGAGACCGAGACGGCAAAAGTCAGCCCGGCAAAGGTCCCGCTGCGGTGGTCTTTAGCCCACCGCCCCGCATTCTTGACCAGGGTTTGATACCGGGATTCAGGAAGGGCGGCCATATTCTTCTCTGAGCCTCAAACCCGCCGGGACCGCGGCTGAAACTGGTGTTTTTAGGCTGTGCCCTTTTATCTTACACACTAGCGCACGAACTCAGAAGCCAGGGCGCCGATGTCGACGTTCTCCACGTCAGGACGCGAAGCCCTTATCTCCTTCATCTGGTCCGGGTCGTAGCTCGCGGTCAGCTCCTTCAGGCGGGGATATACCTCTTGGCTGAAGAGCTTCATGGAAGACAGGGTCTCGTCGAAGGTCATGAACCCGGCCTGGCTCATCATCATCAGGTTGCCAAAGCCGCCGCAGTACTCATAGAAGTTCTTGATCTGGTCGTAAACCTGGTCCGGAGTCCCGGCAAAGACGTTGCCCCGCGCCATCTGCTCAGAAACCGTTGGCGCCAACGGGATGCCCGCCCCGGTCTGCGCGCCCCGCATGATGGTGGCCGACACCGCCGGCGGGTGATAGCCGGGCGGGTTGCTGAATTGGGGCGGGACCTTATTGGAGGTCATGTACCAGAGCAGCTTCTCGGCCAGATCGAGTCCCTCCTTCTCGGTCTTTCCCACGCTGATCAGGCCGCAGTAGGCGAGCCGGTCGATGGGCATGGCCGTTCCGTGGGTTTCCATATATGACTGGCGGTAGCCGTCGAATATGTCCCGGATCCTGGGATATCCGGCCAGGAATACCGCGCCGATATGTCCTCGCTGGGCGACCTGGGCCGCCGTCCCCGCGCTGCCCATGGTGACCCACACCGGGGGATGCGGCTGCTGATAGGGCCGCGGCCAGATGTTGACCTGCCGGGCGTGGAACCAGCGGCCTTCGAAATTGAACGGACCCTCATGATGAGTCCAAGCCTTGGTGATCAGGTCGTGGGCCTCCCATAATTTCTCGGTGCCCCGGTACGGGTACACATTGGCCGGGGCGGTCTCATAGGGCACTCCTCGCACGAACCCGCATTCGAGGCGGCCCCTGGAGAGCACGTCGATCAACGCCATCTCTTCCGCCACCCGGACGGGCTGGCTTCGGTTGGCCACCGGGTTGCCCAGGATCAGGAGGCGGGCGTTCTTGGTCTCCCGGGCCAGGATACCCAGCATGATGGGCGCCGCCGGCACCATGCAGGTGGCCGTCTGGTGGTGCTCGTTGTTCATGATGTTGAGGCCCATCTCGTCGGCCGCGCACCACATATCCAGATACATATTGTAGAGATCGGCGCCGGTCTTGGGGTCGAAATGCTTATTGGGCAGGTTCACCCGGATGGACTCGTAGGAGTCGGCGTCGGGCAGGTAGGGATAGGCGTCTTCGGTGAAAAACCAGGCTCTCAAATCAGGCACCTACTTCTAATGGTCTTTGGCAATGATCTTTGGAATAAACCGGGGTCTGATGGCGGCCCGCTAACCGGAAGCGAATTCCAGGAAACGGGGCACAAACTCGCCCGGCTGCTCGATGTGCGGATGATGCCCAGAATCGGGTATCACGGACAGACGCGCGCCGGGGATCAGGTCCCGCAACGCCGCGCCGTAGTCTGTCGAAACTATACCGTCGTTCTCCCCCCAGAGCAGGAGGGTGGGGATGTCTATGCGGTGCAACCGGTAGCGGAGCTTCGGGTTGTGCATGTACGGCTCCCAGGTGTAGAGCCCGTGGGCCACCCTGTTGGCCGCCACCGTCTGGAACTCTTCTTCTGTCATCTCCGCCGGGTCCGGGGCCATCGAACGGTCGTGCCAGGTGGCCCGCAGAAGTTCCTCGGCGGAGAGAGCGAATACATCGGCTATATCCCGGTCGAAGGGACCGCCCGGCTTGATGCCCACTGAGTCCACCAGGACCAGCTTGGAGAAACGGCCGGTGCTCAATACGGCGATCTCGGCGGCCAGCCAACCGCCCATGGAAAACCCCAGCAGGATGGCGTCTTGGAGTTCCAGGGAATCGATCAGGTCCAGATAAAGGAAGACCAGGTCCTGCAGGCCGTCGAAATGCTCGGGGATGGGCGTGCCGTCGAACCCAGGGTGCGTGGGATGATACATCTCGAAGTTGCCGGAGATAGTCTCAGCGAACGGCAGATGGTCCACCGGCCCATCGCCGCCGTGGAATACCAAGACCGGGGGTCCGGAGCCCCGCCGAATCACGGGAATATCCACCCCGCGCAGTGAAACCAAATTTGATGTATCGCTGGTCATGCCCGACCTTCCGCCCCAGGTCTTCCGTGCGCCCCAGGCCTTCGTTCATTGATACTGCCGCACGAACCGGGAGTCCGGGAGATTGTACTTCGAGAACCCAGGCCAGGCAAACCCAAGCCGGACTGAAAAAATCAGCCCAGGAGCGATTCCTGGGCTGATTCGTGGGCGAGCCGATTGTCCGGTCTAGCTCTATTTTGAGAGCGGTGGGTTCTTGATGTATTCCTCGGCCAGCTTGCGGCCGGTCTCCCGCATCATCTCGATGTCTTCTTCGAGATTGCCCACCGCGGGCGAGTAAACGACGGTGTCGTTGCAATAGGTCGAAACCGGTTTTTCGTCGCGGGAGAGAACGTCCGGGTCGCGCCCCTCCTTTACCGCCTCGATGCCCTGCCTAACCAGCTTGCGGAACATGGTGATGCCCCGGTCGGTGGCCCCCA
>JADFNR010000155.1 GCA_022563275.1 Chloroflexota bacterium
TCGTGCTGGGGATATTTTTAGTGGTCGGCCTGCTCTCGAAAACGATTGACTGGTACCTGGAGAACCTGGCCGGCAAAACCCAGGGCATCATCGACGTCAAGCTGTTCCCCCTGATTCGCCGGGTGGCCGTGGTATTTATCTACGGCCTGGGCGCGCTGCTGGTCATGGACCTGCTGGGCATCAATATCAGCCCGCTGATCGCCGGCCTGGGCCTGGGCGGATTGGCGGTGGCCCTGGCCATTCAGCCGACGCTGGCCAATCTGTTCGCCGGCACCTACGTGATGACCGAGGGGGTGATCGCCACCGGTGATTACATCCAATTGAGCGATGGTATCAAGGGATACGTTGTCGAGGTGGGCTGGCGCAGCACCCGGATCCGCGATTGGCGCAACAACCTTGTGGTGGTGCCCAACGCCAAGTTTGCCGAGACCATCATCACCAACTATCAGCAACCGACGCCCGAGGTAAGTGTTTTTCTGGAGTGCGGGACCAGCTACGACAGCGACCTCTACCGCGTGGAGGAAGTCTGCCTCGAGGTGATGGACGAGGTGATCGCAAACGAGCCCATGGCCGTGAAAGACTACGGCAAGTATTTCGCCTTCGACAAATTTGGCGAATCGAACGTCAATTTCTGGCTGTTTATCCGGGCCACGGACCGCTGGGGCAGTTTCGTCGTTCAGTCGGCGTTGATGAAATTGCTGCACAAGCGCTTCAAGGAAGAGGGCATCGCGATCAACTATCCCATGCGGACCCTGCAATTCCCCGAGGGCTGGGGCCCCGAGGACCTGGTGTCGCGGAACGGGCGGGAGCTTGACGGGCACAGACCCGCACGGCGGAAACCGGCGATGGCGGCCTCCAACGGTGGAAATCACCGGCGCCGAGGACGGCGCCGCAGGCTCACAAGAATCGTTCACACGCCTTTGGAAGCAGAGCTAGAAGGCGAGCCGGGCGGCGGTGGCCCGGAGGTTGTCTAGCGGCGATTTCATGGAGTGCTGTTGCGTGCATTTGTCTTACCCTTATTTTCCTCGGTGGTAATATTGTCCCAATAAATCAGGGCATTGAAGGGTTTTCATGGACTGGGCTGTAATTATCCCCGCACTTGTGGCTTTGGTCGTCGGTTCGTTAGGCGGCGGCGGGGCGATGTCCGTGGTTCGTGACCGGCGCGAAGCCAAGCGCGAGACTAGAGAAGAAGCCAGCGGAGTTCGAGCAGAATTTCGTGCAACGTACGAACATGATATTGAGCTAGCCAAAGAACTTGGTCGAGATGATGACGCAAATCGGTTAGCTCAAGGATACTTGGATTTTAATTCTCGTTGGCGTGCTCAGCAAGATCTGGAATCATTGGTTCCTCGTGAAGTAGAGCAGACAGGACCGTCTGTTGCCGGTGACGCAGAGTCCAAGTTGATGGAGCTCCTAATATCTGCCCGAGGACTCCCAGCCAACGCAATTTCAGCTGAAGGGCATTTTCTGAGAGGTAATGCTTTTTTCGAAACTGGGGATTTTCAATCGGCGGTCAACGAATTTTCCGAGGCTATTCGGGTTAATCCAAATCATGTGGGTGCCTACAACAACAGGGGAAATGCAAATGTAAACCTTCACCAATACGAATTAGCCGTAGCTGATTACGAGGTGGTCATCCGGCTTCACCCCGAGTCGTCTATTGCTTACTTTAACCAAGGAAATACTTACCAGAACCTGGGCAAATATGAACTTGCCAAATCTCACTACGACGACGCGATTCGTCTCAACCCCGAAAATGCGAACGCCTACAATGGCCGAGGAAATTCTGAAGATAGCCTTGGTAACACTGATAGTGCGATTACCGACTACACCGAGGCCATCCGTCTCAATCCCGAAAATGCGGTAGCCTACAGCAACCGGGGGGCGGTCTTTGGCAAACTGAATCAACACGGGAGTGCAATAGCTGACCTCGACGAGGCTATTCGTCTAAACCCAGAAAATTACGAGGGATATAACAACAGGGGAAACGTTCGGGATAATTCCGGTGACTACGAAGGTGCGATTTCAGATTACAATGAAGCTCTCCGCCTTAATCCGGAAAACGCAGAGACCTACAACAATCGTGGAGTTTTATATTCTAGACACCGTCAGTACGACAACGCGATCGTGGACTTTAGTGAGGCCATTAGACTCAATCCAAGACTAGCCATCGTCTATAGGAATCGGGGAACCGCATTCAGGTATGTGGGGAGAGTCGCTGAAGCCGGCTCCGATTTTACCAAAGCGGAAGAACTCGGATTAGTAGTAGACGAGCAGACGGCCAACGGCGATAGATCAGATTAACTCGAATAACTTGCAATGGCGGGTCACACTCCACCCCCCACCTTGCCCGTGACTTGGCCAGTCGCTATAATCCAAGCGTGGCTGTTGGCCACCCCCCACTCACGTGGGCCTGTAGCTCAGGTGGCTAGAGCGCGGTCCTGATAAGACCGAGGTCGTTGGTTCGAGTCCATCCAGGCCCACCAATCGCGAATCAAATGGCAGAGTCCCTGAAGGACTCTGCCATTTTCTTTTTGACGATTCCAGTGTTATTCTATATATAGAAGAATACTAAGAAGAATATTATCGGATGTGTGCGATGCACTTCAGGATATCAGGACAGGACTACGATATCGACCCGGAAGACGTGATCAAGGTCGCAGAGGGAGCGGCTCCAGAGCCGGTTGACCGGAGACATAAGTATTTTGTGAGCTTGAGAAACCGTCGTTATCCCATCAAACAACTTCTTGCTGGCGCTACTGGTTTGAGCAATTCCAAGTTTACTGCGCAGTACGCCGAACACATTCTGCCAAAACTAGGATTCACGGTAGAAGAATTTGATCCGCCGCCTCCCCGTGGTCATTTTAGCTCTAAGGGTCCATCGCCCCGTAACGGAGGTGGCCCGGGGGAGAACCAAGGTTCCATGCAATTTGCCGTCACTTTGGAGAGTGACGAGGACGGATTTTACGTGTCCAGTTGTCCAGCCCTGCCTGGATGCCACAGTCAGGGCCGAGACCGCGACGACGCGCTTAGCAATATCTCTCAAGCGATCAGAGGATACCTGGCCAGTATGCGGAAGCACGGGGAAACTTTACCTGACGAACGATGGGAGGTGGTGGAGGTCGTGCTTTAGTGGCCCGTCTGCCCGTAGTGTCGAGGGATGAATTCGTGCGTATTCTGGGCCAAATCGGGTTCATCTGGGACTATACGCAGGGCAGCCACATGATCATTCTAAATCCAGATGGATTACGCCTTTCAGTGCCTAGGCACCGCGAGCTCGGAAGGGGCCTGCTTCGGGCTTTGATCAAGGACGCCGGGCTGACTCGAGATGAGTTTTGGGAGCTTTACCGCCGGTAGGCATCGGTACATAACCAGCCGCACATTTCAGGGAGTTGCCGCAAGCCGTTTCCACAACCGGGACCGCCTCTACCGCGGGATATTCTTCTCCACCCACTCCAGTTCTTCTTCGGCGGTGTCGAAGTAGATGAAGCGGTGGAACATCTTCGTTGGGCCCCGTGAGCTTCGAAGGTCTTTCCTCATGGCGGCCGTGCCGCGTTGGTCGATGGCCATGGTCACCGGGTCGATGACCACCCCGTAGGAGTTCTGGGCGGCCTCGACGCTCACGAAGCCGTCCAGAACGTCATCCAGCACCAAGTCCGGCTCCCTTTCCAGGGGATCGCCCCAGCCACCGCCGCCGGCGGTGTGGATGCGCACCAGGTCGCCCTTCTTCCATACGTTGTCGTCGGAGAAGGCCCGGATCTTCTTTTCCTGTGGAGTGCCGGGGTTCATCACCACGCTCGAGGTCCCGCCGCCCATGCCGCCGGCCACGCCCCAGGTGGGAAAGATATTGTTCTCCACGCGCAGTCCGAAGGTTCCTTCGTCGGCCAGGATGCGGATGTCGCGGATGATGCCGCAGCCGCCCCGGAGTTTGCCCGGCCCGCCCGAGTCGATGGCGATGGCGTAACGCTCCATGCGCAGTGGGTACTCCATCTCCATGAACTCGCCGGGGTAGTTCTCATTGTGCCGGCTGTAGATGGCGTCCAGCCCGTCGGCGAAGGGCCGCGCCCCGTGGCCCACCGCGATGCCGTCGGTGCAGAGCAGCCAGTCGCCGGTGCCGGATTCTTTCATCCGCCAATAGGCGATCACGTAGACCGCCGAGCCGGCCATCACCTGGCCGCCGGTGGCCTCGGCCAGCAGCGCTCTGACCGAGCTTTTCAGCTTGGTGAAGGTGTGCGCCCGGCAACCGAGGGCCGCCGGCCAGTCCGGCTGGAGGATACTGCCCTGGCGCAGTTTTACTTCGTCGATGGACGCCAAAAGGCCGTGGTTGGACAAAAGCGAGGTGTCGTATTGATGGAAATACTGGCCGAAGTAGGCCGCCAGGGCCCCGTCGCTGGCCATGAAATTGATGGAACCGTCGGCCTGATCGTCGCTCCCGGTGGCGTCCAGCGTGATCCGGTCCCCCTCCCGGGTGAGCTTCAGGTGGTATGAATACCAGCGGCCGCCGGTGCCGTCGTGGTCCATGAAGTCTCTGACGCTGAAGCTCCCCTGGGGAATGATACTGAGGGCCTTCTCCCGCACCATGGCCGCCGTGTCAGCCTGGTCAGCTTCCAGAGCGGCCAGCGTGGTCTCCTTGCCGAAGCGGCCGAACATCTCCAGCAGGCGTTCCTGGGCCCGGTTGGCGGCGGCCATCAACGCCCTGGTGTCGCCCTCAAGGAGGTCCGGGTACCGGGAATTCCGGAGGATGATCCGGTAGGCCTCTTCGTTCAATTTTCCCTGGTCCAAGATCTTGATCGGCGGCACCAATGTGCCGTCGTGGAATATCTCGGTGTTGGCCGGGCCGATGCTGCCGGGCCGGGAGCCGCCCAGGTCCCAGAAATGGGCGAAGGAATGGCAGTAGGCCACTGGTTCGCCCTCGAAGAACACGGGGGCCAGGAACACCATGTCCGGGGTGTGGGTGATGCTGCCCTTGGAGATGTAGGGGTCGTTGTACCAGTACAGGTCGCCGGGGGCCATGGTCTCCACCGGGTAGTACTCCCAGACGCAACGGACGATGTCGCTGCCCATGTTGTCGCCGTAGAGCTCGTGGCCGTTCCGGTCCAGGAAACTGACCTGATAGTCTTTCTTCTCCCGAATGAAGGCCGACATGGCCGTGCGCTCGATGAGCAGTTCGCACTCCAACCGGGCCGCCCGCAGGGAGCCTCGGATCAATTGCCGGGTCACCGGGTCCACGGTCTGGATTTCGTTGCTTTCCGTCATTTTCCCGGCTCCATGATGCAGTTACCGTACTCGTCGATCTTCCCGGTCCAGCCTGGATTGATCAGGACGGTGGAATCCATGCCCTCAAGGATGGCCGGGCCATCGATACTGTTGCCTGGGGCCAGCCGGTCACGGTCGTAGACGCCGCAGGGGACGAAGCCGCCTGCCTCGTCGAAAAAGACCTGCCGTTGGCTGGCGATGGCTTTGTCAGGCGCGTCCAGGCCGCAAGAAAGCCGGGGCATGTCCACCGAGCCCACGTCTCCCGAGGCGGCGACCCGCAGAGTGACGATCTCCACCGGTTGGTCCAGGGCAAACCCGAAGAGTTGTTGGTGGCGGTTGTGGAACACCTCAATCACTTCGTGGATGGCCTTCGCGGTCACCTGGGTTGAGGAGAAAGCCACCGTGACTTCAGAGCCCTGATGGGCGTAGCGAAGATCAGCCCAACGGGAGAAGACGTGCCGGTCCTGGGGAACACCCTCTTCGCGCAGCCAGTCGCTTCCCTCACCTTCCATCTCGGCGTAGACCCGTTCCATGCCGTCCAAGTCGTAATCCGGCGGGGTCTGCAGGGACGTCCGGGCGTAGTCGTTCTTCAATTCGGCTACCAGTAAGCCGTAGGCCGACGCGATGCCGGGGTGCAGGGGGGCGACGACCTGGTTGATGCCCAACAATCTCGCCACATCGATGGCGTGCATCGGGCCGGCCCCTCCGTAGGCCACCAGGGAAAATTCGCGGGGGTCGTGGCCGCGTTCCACGCTGACGTTCCGGATGGCCCCGACCATGGTGTTGTTGGCGATGCTCAGGATGCCGCTGGCGGCGGCGTGAAGATCCATTTTCAGCGGAGCGGCGATCTGTTCCTGGATGGACCGGGCGGCGGAGTCGGCGTCAAGGGGCAGGGTCCCCCCGGCGATCTGGTTGTTGATGCGGCCCAAGATCAGGTTGGCGTCGGTGACTGTTGGGGCCGTGCCGCCCTTGGCGTAACACACCGGGCCGGGGACCGCGCCGGCGCTGGCGGGGCCCACGGTCAGGCTGCCGTAGGGCGACACGTTGGCGATGCTGCCCCCTCCGCACCCGATGGTGACGATGTCCAGCATGGGAAGTTGGATGGGCCAGTTGCCCAGCCGTCCCGCCAGGTTGGTGGTGGGGCTCCCTTCCCGCAGCAAGGAAACGTCGGTGCTGGTGCCTCCCATGTCGAAGGAGATCGAGTTGGTGACACCGGTGTTTTTCGCTATCTGCAGGGCGGCCATGACCCCGGCGGCGGGGCCGGAAAGGGCGGTGTGCACCGGCTGCCGGACGGCGGCGCCGGCCCCGATCATGCCGCCGTTGGACTTCATGATGGAGAAAGACGCATCGATG
>JADFNR010000034.1:0-17612 GCA_022563275.1 Chloroflexota bacterium
CCAGGAGGGCTGCCATGGTTTCCCGATGATCTAGTTGGGATGTTAGTGCGGCTAATTTTAGCGGTGAATCAATCCCAGATGACTACTTGGTCCGCAGTTTCATTCTAGCCTTGGGGGACTGGAGCCGCAAGCAGAAGGCGCTCTCCATCCACGGAGAATCCATCAGGATGCTCTCCAAGTTCGCCCGGGACTCGGTCCACCTGGCCTGGCCAGACCGATAAAAACCCTAATTCGATTAGCGAGCAGGCGCTGCGAAAAACATTATGCCTCGACCCCGCGCTTGCCACCACGCCGAGTTGTGTCCGATGGGGATGGTGGCTATCTCTCTGAATGGGACCGGAGTCTACAATGCCCTAGGCGCCCGGCTTCCTGACTTCTAACTTCCCACTCCAGGTTTTGTAGGCCATGGCGCTACGGGCCAAATTTGATTTGGATATTCCGGCCGTCCGGCGATCGTCACCTGCTAAGATCGACCAATGCGGCTAATGTTTCTGACATCCTCTTTTAGCGGAATATTATTTGCACTGGGGCTAGCGGCGTGTGGGGAAGATACAATCACTCGGGAAGCTAATGCTCTGACGCCAATCACGGCGGCCACAAGCCAGCCAAGCCCCCAAACAACCCAAATTGCCGCACCCGAGCCGCAACTGAACCGGGTGACCTTCGGTTCCTTGCCTTGGGAGACTCCTACACCATGGGCCAAAGCGTGAAGGTATCGGACCGATGGCCGGTTCAACTCGCTCGCCGGATGCGCGGGGCGGGCCCCAAAGTCGCAGACCCGGAAATCATCGCCCAGACGGGGTGGACCACAGGCGATCTGTCAGCTGCGCTAGACCAGGCAGTCTCCGAGGGAACTTTCGATGTCGTACCGTTGCTTATTGGCGTTAATAACCAATTCCACAGGTTGGCGATTGACCAATACCAAATCGAATTCCCGGACCTGCTTCAGAGCGCCGTCACATTCGCCGGCGGCAATTCGCGCCGGCTCTCGGTACGTCGATGTCACCGCCATGTCTCGAGAAGCGACGGCTCAATCAATACTGGTGGCGGATGATGGCCTACACCCTTCAGGGGTAATGTATTCTAAATGGGTAGACGCTGTTATACCCGTGGCCATTAAAATAACTCCTGCGCCGGTCCGAAAGCGGTACAACCCTCCGCACAGGCGAACATCTAAATTCCCGTGACCTATTTCCCGTGGCCTATTAATGGAGGCAGATGAAAGCTATAGCGCTGGTCCCGCGTAAACCGGATAGCCTTTATCTTGGCGAACTGCCTGCGCCCAGTGTCGATGACGTACCCGGCGGCCAGGGTGTGCTGGTCAAAGTGTTGCGAGTCGGCCTGTGCGGCACCGACAGAGAGATGCAGGCTGGGGAGTACGGCGCTTCGCCCCCGGGTTATGATTTTCTGGTCCTCGGGCATGAGTCCTTCGGAGTGGTCGAGCAGGTTGGGCCGAGAGTCACCGGACTGGCCCCCGGCGACTATGTCGTGGCCCGTGTCCGCCATCCGGGAAACAGCCCCTACGACGCCATCGGCATGCAGGATATGAGCACCGATGATCAGTATTTCGAACACGGTATAAACCTGCTGCACGGTTTCTTCACTGAGCGCTACGTGGACACGCCTGAGTTTCTTACCAAGATACCCGCTGCCCTCCGTGGCGTGGGGGTACTTACTGAGCCCATGACCGTCGTCGAAAAGGGGGTGTTTCAGGCCTATGAGATCCAGCGCCGATTGCGTATCTGGGACCCCAAGGTGGCCGCCGTTTTGGGGGCGGGGACCATTGGGCTGCTGGCGACGTTGTTGCTGCGGTTGCGGGGTCTGGACGTGGTGACCTTTGCCTTGGAAGAAGGCCCCTATCTCAATTCGGACCTGGTGGAAGCCCTTGGCGCCCGCTATCTCAGCACCCGCAACATGTCCCTGGCTGAAGCGGCGTCTGCTTACGGTCCCTTCGACCTGATGTTCGAAGCCACCGGGTTCTCCCCCTTAGTGTTCGAGTCCATGCAGGTGTTGGGGAAGAATGGAGTGCTGGTGATGGCCAGCGTGACCGGCGGGGACCGCGTGATAGAAGTGGAGGCCGATGCCATCAATATGGGTTTCGTGCTGGGCAACAAGGTTGCGGTGGGCACGGTCAACGCCTCTGGGCAGCATTACCAGGCGGCTTCGCGGGACATGGCCCTGGCGGAGGCGATGTACCCCGGTTGGTTGTCCCGGTTGCTGACCCATTCGATCCAGGGATTGGATAATTACCGGGAGGCCTTTGACTTACTAAACGGGCCGGAACGGGCCATCAAGATTTCCATCGAAGTGGCCCTCATCGACTAGCGGTCACCCTTAACAATCACCCTCTAGGCCACCGTTGGAGGCGAAATACCGTATGCGGCAGAACCAATACGACATAATCATCATCGGCAGCGGCGCCGGCGGGGGTACCCTCGCCTACCGGTTGGCCCCCTCAGGCAAACGGGTCCTGATCCTGGAACGTGGTGGGTACCTGAGACGGGAGAAAGAGAACTGGGACTCCAAGGAAGTATTCGTCAACGGCCGGTACAACAATGCCGAGAACTGGCTGGACGGTAAAGGCAGGGAGTTTCAGCCGGGCCAGCATTACTTTGTGGGAGGAAACACCAAGTTCTACGGCGCGGTGCTGCTGCGGATGCGCCAGGAGGACTTTGGAGAACTGCAGCACCACGGCGGCATCTCGCCGGCCTGGCCGCTGAGCTATGACGATTTTGAGCCTTACTACACCCAGGCGGAGCAGCTTTACCAGGTCCACGGCGAACGGGGAATAGACCCCACGGAACCATGGGCCAGCGGACCGCTGCCTTACCCATCCGTCAGCAACGAGCCGCGGATCCAAGAACTGGCCGATGATCTGCGCCGTATCGGGCACACCCCCTTTCCCCTGCCGGTGGGCATCATGCTGAACGAAGCCCAGCGGCACCTGAGTCCATGCATCCGCTGCGACACCTGCGACGGCTTCCCCTGCATGGTGAACGCCAAGGCTGATGCCCACATAGTCTGTGTGGAACCCGCGTTGGCCCACGATAACGTGACCTTGTTGACCGATTCCAAGGTTACCTTCTTGGAGACCAGCCCAGACGGACACTCCGTAACCGGCGTGGTGGTGGAGCGGGGCGGGCAGCAAGAAACCTTTTCCGCCGACGTGGTGGTCGTTTCCTGCGGCGCGGTCAACTCGGCGGCGTTGCTGCTGCGTTCTGCCGGCGGCAAGCACCCCAACGGCCTGGCCAATAGCTCCGGCATGGTCGGCAGGCACTACATGGCACACAACAACTCGGCGCTGATGGCCTTGTCCCTTCGGCCCAATCCCACGGTTTTTCAAAAGACCATCGGCATCAACGATTATTACTTCGGTTCGGACGACTGGCAGTATCCCCTGGGTCACATCCAGATGTTGGGCAAAAGCAACGCCGACATGCTCCGGGACAGCGCTCCGCGTCTGGTCCCCGGCCGCGCCCTGGAAGAGATGGCCAGTCATTCCCTGGACTTCTGGCTCACGTCGGAAGACCTGCCCCTTCCCGGTAACCGGGTCACGGTCAATCGCAGCGGGCAGATCGTCTTGCGATATAAGAACAACAACACCGAAGGGCACAAGCGGCTCGTCAACAAGCTCCGTGGAATGCTGAAAGAGATCGGCGCCGAGAACCACCTGATCCCCAGTTCGTTGTATATGGGCAAGAAGATCCCCCTGGCCGGCGTGGCCCACCAGAATGGCACCCTGCGCTTTGGCAGCGACCCAAAGGACTCCGTGTTGGACCTGAACTGCAAGGCTCACGACCTAGACAACCTGTACGTGGTTGACTCCAGTTTTTTCGTCTCAAGTTCGGCCGTTAATCCCACACTCACCATCGCCGCCAATGCCCTGCGCGTGGGCGGCCATATCCTGGAACGAATGCGGTGAGCCGCGCGGAGGGGATGGAATTCGAAGTATTTACGGGGGAGGTGCCGTATCTGACCACCGCCCAGATGCGGGAGGTGGACCGGGCGATGATAGATGACTTCAAAATAGGTCTGGTCCAGATGATGGAGAACGCCGGGCGGCACCTGGCAGACCTGGCCCGCAAACGATTTTTTGACGGCAACCCTCAAGGGAGAAAAGTAACGGTCCTGGCCGGCTCCGGAGGCAACGGTGGTGGTTCCTTGGTCTGTGCCCGGTGGCTGCATAACCATGGCGCGGACGTGAGGGTGTTCGTCACGCGGCCTGACCAGGACTTCACGCCGGTCCCAGCGCACCAGTTGGAGATACTCCGCCGGATGCAGGTGGCTGTCTCCCCAGCCGGTGACCTGGACAACAGTGAACTCCCAGACCTGGTCGTCGATGGGGTGATCGGGTATAGCCTGGACGGCGCTCCGCGAGACACCGCCGCTGGCATGATCCGGTGGGCCAACGGGCAGGGCGTGCCGATCTTGTCCTTGGACGCGCCGTCCGGCGTGGACACCACCACAGGCGTCGTCTCCGACCCAACCATCAAGGCCACGGCGACCATGGCCCTGGCCCTGCCCAAAGAAGGTTTGCGCGGGCCCGCCGTAGCGGCCCAAGTTGGTGAGTTATACCTGGCCGATATCGGAGTGCCACCGTCGCTGTATTCCGGTCGTAACCTGGGTCTGACGGTGGGCAATATCTTTGCAAAAGGCGAGATCATCCGGCTGCGCTAGCACCAGCCGAACATACCGATGAACAGATTTGATGAGGTCCAGAAAAAACTAGAGTCGGTGCGGGCGTGGCTCCAGCGCAACGAGTTGGAGGCGCTGCTGCTAAACTCCCAGGCCAACTTTGCCTGGTTGACCGGCGGCGGCGAAAATTACGTATACGTGGGAGACGCCGCCGGAGAGGCGTATCTACTGGTCGTACCGGACCGGGCTTATCTGCTGACCAATAATATAGAAGCGCGCCGGCTGCAAGATGAAGAAGTAGCCGGTCTGCCATTTGAGGCGGTCACCTGGCCTTGGCACCGTCAAAATGGCGCCATCGAAGAAACAGGTAAACTATGCGATTTGGCCAAGGCCGTATCCGACTTGGGTTCCTTTGGTCTGCCGAAAGTCCCGGATGGTTTTACTGAACTCCGCTACACCATGTTGCCACCGGAGATAGAGCGTTACCGGCGTTTGGGGCAGGAGGCTGCCCAGGCGGTGGAAGCGGTTTGTCTCAGTTTCGCACCGGGCGACTCCGAACTGGCTATCGCGGCCGCGCTGGCGCATGCGTGCCGGAAGCGGAATATCCTGCCACTGGTGAACCTGGTGGGCGGAGACGAGCGCATCGCCCGCTACCGCCATCCTTTACCCACCGAAAACCCGGTCCGAAAAACCATGCTGATAGCTCTGACCGGCCGCCGCCAGGGTCTGCACATATCCCTGACACGCCTGGTATCCTTGGGACCAGTGGACCCCGGCCTGCTGGCGCGGCACCGGTCCGTGGCCGCGGTGGACGCCAGATATATCCTTGAGAGCCAGGCGGGGGTTACCTTGGGCGAAGTGGTAACTAGGGCCATCGAACAGTACGCCTTGGAAGGATTCCCCCAAGAGTGGGAGCTGCATCACCAAGGCGGCCTCACCGGCTATTCCGGCCGGGAGATATTCGGCACCCCCGAAGCAACCTACCGCCTCCAGCACGATCAAGCGCTGACCTGGAATCCTTCCATCTCCGGCACCAAATCTGAGGACACGTTCCTGCTCTCCCCCGGTGGCCCGGAAATCCTGACCCGCACCGGTTCGTGGCCGGAACTGGACGTAGACCTGCCCGTGGGCACATTGCGCCGGCCTGCCATACTGATAAGGTAGAGTCGAGCCGCCGCCGGCCTATATGAGGAGGACATCTTGGCTTACCAGCCCATCGAAGACTATGGAATAGTAGGAAACATGCGCACCGTCGCGCTGGTCGGCATCAACGGGTCGATCGATTGGTTCTGCTGCCCTAGGTTCGACTCGCCCAGCATCTTTGGCGCCATCCTCGACGAAAACAAGGGCGGGTATTTCAAGATCGCACCGGCCCAGGAAGGTGGCGCGACCCATAAACAACTCTACTGGCCGGAGACCAACGTTTTAATCACGCGGTTCCTATCCCATGACGGAGTCGCCGAAGTCATCGACTTCATGCCCGTGGATTTTCACGGCCACGAGCATGAGGTCAATATATTGGTCCGGAGGGTAAATATAGTCCGGGGGACCATGGCGCTGCGTATGGAGTGCTTCCCGGCCACAAATTATGCCCGGGACGAGCACCAGGTCCAGATGAACGAATTCGGCGCGATGTTTTCATCGCCCGGCATCAATATCCAGCTTTCCACCACGGCGCCGCTGGTCCAGCGAGGCAGCGGAGTGGTCTGCGATTTCACGCTCAAGGAGGGCGAGACCCTCACCTTCTCCATCGCCGGGGTGGAAGACGACGCGGAGGTGGGCTCCAGGTTTTCCGAGGAGGAGAGTGAGCACCTTTTTGAGGAAACCGTGGATTATTGGCGGAACTGGCTGTCTCAGTCCACCTACCGGGGCCGGTGGCGGGAGATGGTGGAACGGTCGGCCCTGGTGCTCAAACTTCTCACCTACGAGCCCACCGGCGCCATCGTGGCGGCTCCCACCTGCAGTCTGCCCGAGGGCATCGGCGGCGAACGCAACTGGGACTACCGCTACACCTGGATCCGGGATGCCGCCTTTACTCTGTACGCCCTTTTGCGTATCGGCTTCACCCAAGAAGCCGCCAAGTTCATGGGTTGGATCGAGGCCCGGGCGGCCGAGGCCGACGCTGACGGCTCCCTTCAGATCATGTACGGCATCGACGGCCGCCACGAGTTGAAAGAGGAGACGCTAACCCACCTGGAGGGCTATAAAAAGTCCAGTCCGGTCAGGGTGGGGAACGGCGCTTACAACCAGCTCCAGTTGGATATCTACGGCGAGCTGATGGACTCGGTGTACCTCTACAACAAATACGGGACACCCATCTCCTACGATTTTTGGACCCACCTGAGCCGGCTAACCGACTGGGTGGTGGACAACTGGAAGCGCACCGACGAGGGCATCTGGGAGGTCCGGGGCGGGCAGAAGCACTTTGTTTACTCCAAGCTCATGTGCTGGGTTGCCATCGACCGGGCCATCCGGCTGGCGGACAAACGTTCGTTCCCCGCCGACCGGGCGCGGTGGCTCGCAGCCCGCGATGAGATCTACGAGGAGATCATGGAAAAGGGCTGGAGCGAAGACCGGCAGGCGTTCGTGCAGTCCTATGGCAGCGACACCCTCGACGCCTCCAATCTGATAATGCCGTTGGTCTTCTTCATGTCGCCAACCGACCCCAGAATGCTCAAGACTCTGGAGGCGATCGACCGCTCACCGGCTGAAGGTGGGCTGGTGTCAAACAGCCTGGTCTACCGGTATGACGTCCAGAAGACCGACGATGGGTTATCTGGTGAAGAAGGGAGTTTCAATATCTGCACTTTCTGGCTGGTGGAGGCGATGACCCGTGCCGGGCAGGCCGACCGGAAATGGCTCAACAAAGCGCGGTTGATGTTTGAAAAGATGCTCAGCTACGCCAACCACCTGGGGCTGTATTCGGAGCAGATCGGGACCAGCGGCGAAGCCTTGGGAAACTTCCCCCAGGCGTTCACTCACCTGGCCTTGATCAGCGCCGCCTACAACTTGGACCGGACCCTCGGCAGAAAGCAGTGAAAAGCAAGCGGCAACCCGGCGTAGATTAGATGGGTCTGGCCAGATTGTCCTGAAATACCGAGGGGCGGTGATTCCGTCAGCCGATAACTTCGGTGGCCACCTGAGTGGCCGACCAGGCTGGGAACCAGGAAGAATGACGCCCGTCTCCACCGGCTACCACCAGGATAAATTTGTCCGGGTCCATAACCAGCGGAAGCATAAAGTCATCGCTTTGACCCTCATATTCGGCGGGCCAGGAGCGGGCGCCGTAGTGCCCCCGGTCTTTCACCTCTCCGAAAGGCATCCGGGCATTCTGAAACAGATACTCGCGGACATCCCGCCGGCTGTACCCGTCGGCGGCGATCTCACGGGCATGCTCCGGTCCCAGCACGATCACCGGCGAAGCCCCTCTACTCTGATAGGAGTAGCCCGAGATTCCCGCGTTCTTCATTGAACTGACCAGGGTCTCTAGGACCCCCTCGCCCGTTTTTTGCGTGTCCTCCGCCACCGTGTGGATACCCCTGGCCGCCACCACGGTTACGGTGCTAGCGCCCGCGGGATATCCCAGGTCCACGTGCAACGGCTCCCAGGGGTTGGCCTCTTGGTTCTCGGCGAAACACATGGTGTATTTGCCAGGCCACCCTTGCGTGGACTTCTCCATGGTATCGGCGGTGGCCCCGCCCAGATTACGCATGGTCAACCGCAGGGCGCGGCCGATGGTGGCGTTGGCCCGGTGGCCGGAGCCGAACACGGCGGTGCCGCCGTGGATGCCCAGGGCCGTGGCCACTGACCCGGATACGATGACAACCGGAGCGGCGCCGCCGGTCGTGGTGGTGATGGAGCCAACGTTGAACTGGGGTTGCAGCACTGCTTTCACGGCGGCCAATACCACGGGAAAATAATCGGGCGTGCAGCCGGCCATGACCGAGTTGATGGCCACTTTTTCCACGGTGGCGGTCCCGTTCAGGGGCGGGAAAACACCCAAGACTCCCTTGGCGGGAAGGGGGCTGGCCTCAAGCATCTCCAAGACCAGGTCTTCAGTGGGCGGTATGACCGGCAGACCGTCGGTCCAGCCTTGTTGGTGGAAATAGTCGTTGATCCGGGCGACTGAACCGGCTAATTCCAGCCGGCTGGCGAGCTCGTCTGATTCGGGTAAGGATTCAACCATTCCGGCCCCCGCCGGTGGCTGAGGTCAACCCGTCCACGATCTTCTGTACACTGCCGCGTGCCTGGTCTCTGATGTATTCGCTCGATTTGTTGGCGATGGGATGGCCGATAACCACCACCGGATGTTCCGGTAGACCCAGGGCCCTGGCCCGTAATTCGGCTGCTTTGGTGAACGCGGTGGTGATGACCGTCACCGCGGGCACTCCTCTCTTTTCCGCTTCGATTCCGTCGTGGAGACCCCACGCTGTACAGGAGCCTCAATCGGCGACGGCGTGGATGATGGCCTGGCACCGGGACGCCAGATCGTCCAATACCTCCGCCGGAGCGGGGATGCTCTGGCTGTCCTTTCTATAGTTGATCACCTGGGCCACGCCGAACTGTTCTTTCAAAAGTTCGGCCAACTCTTCCAAGTAGATATCGGCATTGCCTTTGTGGTTATCGATCAGGCCGACCGTCACGCCTTTTAGGCCGCTGAGGCGTGGGGCCAATCTCTCGCTCGCAACAGTCCCTTCGGCCGCTGGGTTTAATACCGTTGTTGTCTGGTCGCTGGTCATGGCCGCTCCTTTCCTCGAGTGCCATCCGGTGTCTTAGATTTCCTTGCCGGCCTTAGCAATGACTCCTGGGCAGTTCACCGGCCTGACCTCACTTAGTAGGGCACAACCAGCCACGTGCCAGACGTGTCTGCAACGGCATGATTGCTGTCATAGCGCCCTCCGGGCCAATCGAAATGGACCGATCGGATTCCTTTCCCGGTCAATTGTCTGCCGGGTCGGTGGCAGATTCGGCATCGGGCTTGTTGGATAGCCGCCGCTGCATCACATCAGCGAGAGTCTCCGAAAATTGGGTGGAGGAGGCGGCCAGGGCCTTGAAATCGGGGCCGCTCATCACCAGCAGGTCGGTGGTGGCCACGGCCCGCACCGATGCGGTATGCCGGCTGCCCTGCAGCAGAGACACCTCGCCAAAGTATTCACCCACGCCCAGGGTGGCCACCGGCGATTCTTCGCCGTTGTTGGTGCGCACCACCTGCACCTGGCCGGCCAAGATGGTATAGAAGTTGCGGGCCAATTCCCCCTGCCGGTATATGGTCTGGCCCGGTTCGTAGTGGGCCCGTGAGATTCCCTGGCTCCTGGCGATGTCCATCTGCACGATGTCCCGGTGAAAGAACAACTCCAACGTCCAATCCGTCATCACCCGGACCTTGCGTTCCAACCGAGGGAGTTGGTACAGGTAAAAGGACCGGTAAAGAAACCAGGCCAAGAACCCCGATACCTTGAGGCCCAACACCTCGGCGGCCCCGGAGAACCGGCCCAGCGGAACAAAAACGCCCAGATTGCGGTGCGAAAATGGCCGCAAGGTCTTTCCGTTGACGGCCGCCAAGATATTCCCGGCCAGGTGCTTGGCCTGCCGGATGGCGTATTGGGCCGTGGGCGGACAGGTCTCGCCGGTGTGAACGTCGGGCACGGCGGCGCAATCGCCCACGGCCCAGATCCCCGGACAGTCCGGGACCGACAGGGTCTCGTCCACCAACAGGCGGCCTCTGGTTCCTTTTTCGCCCGGCAACGCGGCCAGCAACGGGTTGGGGGCCGCGCCCAACGCCACCACCAACGTCCTGGTTGCGATCGATTCGCCATCGCCTAATATCGCGCTCTGGGCCGTGGCTTCCGTGATGGAGGTGCCGATGCGTACCTCCACACCCCGGCGCTCCATCACCCGGTGGCTGAATTCAGCCAATTTATCCGGAAGCACGGGCAGTATCCGGCTTCCGCGGTGCAGCAGGATTACCTTGATCTCGGCTGGGTCTATCTGGCGGTAGCTTTTGGCCGCCTCCCTGGTGAAAGAATTGATCTCGGAGGCCACCTCGACTCCGGTGTAGCCGCCCCCCGCCACCACAAAAGTCAGTAACTCTTTTTTGGCTTGGGGGTCGGTTTCAACCTCGGCCTCCTCCAAAACGCTGATCAACTGGTTGCGCAGAAAGAAGGCGTCGCCCAGGGTCTTGAACGGAAAGGCGTGTTCCGCCATGCCCGGCAGCCGGGATAGGTCGGTGCGGCTGCCGACGGCGATCACCAGGTGGTCATATGGGACCCGGTGATTGGTGGAGCTTCCTCCGTGGTTGATGACAACGGTGCGGCTCTCGACTTCGACGGCTTGGATCCGGGCCTGGTGGAAGTGGACGTGGGGCAACATCCGCCTGATGGGGTTCACGATGTGGGGTGGTTCGATGCTGCCAGAGACCACCTCCGCCAGCATGGGATGGGCCAAGAAATAGTTCTCTTCGCTGATCAAAGAGAGATGGATACGGCCGCGGCGGGCCGCTTTTTGCAGTTTAAGCGCGGTGTAGATCCCGCCGTATCCGCCGCCCAGAATCACCACCTTAGGCGGTCCTATCGTGGCCGGTCCATCGGTTTTAGATCGTGCGCTCATAACTGCTAGACCTGGTTTGTATCGTTGATGGCCCGGCCGCCACTGCTCCACCCGTGGTGGACGGCGGCGGGGGCCCATCCGCCGGCCAAGAAGTGCTGAAGGTCTTGAGGCTTCAAGATCGCGCGATTGAAGCGGTCGTCGTCGCTCCGATCGGCGTTTTCGCGGATATGGTACGGGGTATCTAGTCCGATGCATTGTACCAATATCTGGGACTCCCACGAATCTATAAAGCTGATAACTAACCTTGATGGGCGGAAGCGTCCGGTGGCGAAAGACCAAGGCTTGCGGCCGATGGTCTCGCCCATCGCGTGGCCGGCAAATACTCCGGTTTGGCCATGCCTCTGGGCGGCATCCTTACGTCATTCGTCCAATTCCTCTTGAGCCGCGATTCCGTGGGAAATCGCTTGGCCCGTAACCGGTAGGATGCTAGTCGAGCGCAGGAGAATTATCCAGAACGTGCATCAAGACAGCGTGAAAATGGACCAGCCCTGCCGCCACCCGGCTATGGCCCTTGAGAATTCGCGCCGAAGGTGAACGCGAAAAGGGCGAAATCGTCTGAGTTGGAACTGAGCTTCAGTTCGTGCTCCCCGTACTCAGGCAGGGCCACTACCTGGTACAGCCGGCCGCCGTTTACCGTGAAGTAACTCCGCCCATCAGCCACGATCAGATCGGCGCCTGCCTCCGACGGGTCCAAAGGGCGTCCGTCTAAGGTTACCCGCACTTCGAAGGGCTCGGGCTTCTCTGGATTAATCACCGCGTTGACGCTGGTCGCGGTGAACTTCAGCGCGATGTAGTCCTCGTAGTTTTCGGTCTTCCTGGCGTGCCGGACCGCTTCACTACCGTTGTACCAAGGCCCTTGGAGATAGAACCGATGGTTCTGGTGGCTTCCCGGGTCCTGGTAATCTATGACCCTGGTCCCACCCTGGTAATACTGGATCTGGGCCGCGTAGCTGCCGCCGGGCTGTCTGTTTCTTTTCGTCCCGCCGTATAGCTCTCTGGTGACCCGGGATGGACTTGCCAATGCGGTAATCTGGGATGCGCCAGCCTGAAGGCCTTCGGGCACACTTGATAAATCGGCGCCCGTCTCTTCCAAGAGCCGTCGTATCCATTGCTCGGTTTTGCCGTACGCGCCTTCACCGAAATGGGTGTAGCGGATCACGCCCTCTTGGTCCACCAGGTATTTGGCCGGCCAATACCGGTTGCGGTAAGCCCGCCACGTCTCGAATTCGTTATCTTGGGCGATGGGGTATTCCAGGCCGAAATCCCGGGCGTTCTCGGTCACGTTTTCAGTCAATTTTTCAAATTCGAACTCGGGAGAGTGCACCCCAACGATCACCAACCCCTGGGAAGCGTACTTGGCGTGCCAGTCCTTCAGGTATGGCATGGTGCGGATGCAGTTGACGCAGGTGTAGGTCCAGAAATCGACCAGCACCACCCGGCCTCGCAATTCTTCCATGGTTAGAGGCCGGGAGTTGATCCAGTTGGCGATGACCTGGAAATCAGGGGCCTTGGCGCCCACTCCGCGGCTGCCGGTGGGCCAGCAGACCGCCGTGATCAGAGCGCCGGCCGCAATACCCACGACCACAAATCTGAATAAGTTTCGCTTCAAGAGCATCCCCAATAGAAACACCCTTCAAACCTGAATCTCCAGGGTCAGACTGATTTCCCGAAACACGGGATCCTCTGAATGCCGTGGAATATAAAACGGTATCCCAGGCGGGTCAGCCGGAATGGTTCAGCCCTGGAGTAACCGCCGGCGGTTCTGGTCTAGGTACTGGACCTAACGTCCCTTGAAGACGGGGGCGCGTTTCTCCAGGAAGGCCAAACGCGCTTCCTCGGCGTCCTCGGAGCCGCTCAGGATGCCGCCGGCGTTGGAGGTTAGCACCATGGTGTTCTCCAGGGTGGTGTCCATGGCCGTGCGCATGATCTTCTTGCTGACCCACTGCACCATGGGCGGCACCCGCATGATGCGGCCGCACAGGTCACGGGTGGTCTGCTCCAACTCGCTGGAGTCCACCAGGTAGTTGAGCAGGCCCCACTGGTAGGCCCGTTCGGCGTCGAGCTGCCCGGTATAGGCAAACTCCAGGGCCCGGCCCAGTCCGGCCATCTTGGGCAGGTAATAGCTGCCGCCGTTCTCGAAGATCTGGCCCAGTTGGTGGTAGCCGACGAAGCGGGTGTTCTCGCAGCCGACGCGGATGTCGCAGTGCAGGGCCATGTCCATGCCGGAGCCCACCGCCGCGCCGTTGATCATGGCGATGGTCGGCTTGCGGATCAATGATATGTCCCGGTGCAACTGGGTGAACCCGTGGTAGAAGTGCTGGCGGGTCAGGTCCGGGCCTTCGGTGTGGTCCCGGTTGCCCACGAAGTTCTCGCCCAGCACCGACGGGTCGTTGTCCCGGCGCATGTCGGCCCCGGAGCAGAACCCCTGGCCCTCGCCGGTGAGCACGATCACGCGGATGTCCGGGTCGTCGTCGGCCGCCCGCATGTATTCGCCCACCTTGGCCACGGTGGAGTTCTCTTGGGAGTTACCCATCAGGGCGTTGCGGCGTTCGGGCCGGTTGAAGGTGATCCAGGCGATACCGGTGTCTTCGGCTTCGTACTTCAGGTAATCAACGAGTTTGGGTCCCATTTTTTCTCCTTAGGTGCGCCTTTCGATCGTGCTTTCCGGCGCGAGGGAATGATGGGACGTATTCTGGCAAGGATTTTGGGTTGCGTCTACCGGCGCAGCCGGGTTTTGTGGGGCCGCGTGTATACTTCGGGGATTCTCGTTAACCTGGACTGTCGACCTATAGAGGAATGGACATGCCAATCATTATTGGGATGGGTGACCACCGTTACGAGTACCGGCCAGACTGGGCCAAGCTACCTCTGGGCATGGAATTCCAGGCGCCTAGCGCGGTGGCTGTGGATTCCCACGACAATCTTTACGTTTTTCAGCGTGGCGACCCGCCGGTGTTGGTCTTTGACCGCGACGGGAATCTGATTAGCCAATGGCCGCGCAAGGAGGGAGTACCCGCCGACGCCCATCTGATCTACGTGGGCCCCGACGATGGTGTCTACCTGGCCGACCGCGACGCTCATCAGATATTGAAATACACACCCGAGGGAGAACTAGTCATGTCTCTGGGCGCTAGAGACCGGGCCGAGTTGCAAGCGCCGTTCAATCATCCGGCGGACATGTGCGTTGCGCCCGCAGGCTCGCCGATGGCCGGCGATATCTTCGTCGCCGACGGCTACGGCAACTCCAGCATCCACCGGTTCTCGGCGACCGGGGATCACATAAGTTCTTTCGGGTTTCCGGGCAGCGGCCCAGGACAGTTCCGGGTGCCCCACAGCCTGCGGGTGTCGGCTGACGGGAGGATCTACGTGGCGGACCGGGAGAACAACCGGGTGCAGATATTTACCCCAGACGGCCAATTCATGGAAGAGTGGACCGACTTCAAGAAGCCCATGGGCGTCCACATAGACGCCGCCGGCACGGTCTACGTCACAGACCAAGTCCCCCGCCTCAGCATCCTCACCCTAGACGGCCAACTCCTGGCCCGGGGCCGCACCTTCGAGCAGGCCCACAACGTCTACACGGATTCCCAGGGGAACATTTACGGGGCGGATGTGGCGCACCACCGGGTTCAGGTGTTTCGGCGGGTGGGGTAGGTGATCGGTCTGGGTCATGCCGCCGCTGGCTGGACCGCCCCACCTTCCGCCGCTTTGTTCAGTTCGGTCTGGACCAGTATCCAAACTATGGGAGCGAAAACAATCCACGCTAAGAAGATCAGAAGGGCGGGGTATTTATCTCGATTGAACACGGCGAACTCGCTGGCGTAATGCCAACTGGCGAAGTAGCCGATGATTGGGACCATCATCAGGACCGTCCACATCCCGGCTCCTTCGTCGCTGCCGTTGGCGATGTGAATTTCCTTCAAAGTGGAGTAGAACCAATAGATGAAATAGATCCCCAGGGTCACGATGGCCAGGACGACCTGCATGATCAAGTTCCGTTTCTTGATGTGGCCGATTTTCATCGCAATTCCCCCTATTTCTACATTAGCCGCCCACTATTATAACGTTATTGGTAGTAAATCCTCCAGTATACTCCAAAACATCTTCGATGCTGTTTATCACGGCTGGAACCCCAGCAGGTGCATGCCTGAGTCTATCTTGATCATCTCGCCGGTGATGTAGCCGGCGTCTTCCAGCAGCCAGACCACGGTCTTGGCGACTGAATCCACATCGGCGACCGCCTGTAATGGGACCTGGTCCGTGAATTTCTCGAAGAGGGTTTTAGCGCCTTGTTCGCCCAAGCCCTCGGACCACCAGCGGGATGGAAATGCGCCGGGCAGGACGGCATTGACCCGTATCTCCGGGGCCAGCGCACGGGCCAGGGCGGTGGTCATGGTGTTCAACGCGCCCTTGGAGGCCACATAGGCGATGGAGCTGCCGGCGCCGGTGAGGGCGGATATGGACGACACGTTGACGATGGAACCGTCGCCTTGGGCCTTGATGTGGGGCGCAACCGCCCGGGTCATCTGGTAGGCGCCCACCACGTTCACCGAGTAGACGTCCATGAACTGCTGGGCGGAAAGGGCTTCCAGGTCCTTGGAGTCGGCGAAGACCGACCGGGCGGCGTTGTTGACCAGCCCGTCGATGCGGCCCCACTTCTCCACGGCCTCGGCGGCCATGCGGCGGCAGTCTTCGTCCACCGACACGTCCGCTTTACATAACAAGGACTCCGCGCCCAGATAATCGCAGACGGCCTCGGTGTCGTGGGCCTCTTTCTCGCTCTTGGTGTAATTGATGACCACCCGCGCCTCTTTGGCCGCCAGCTGTTTCACGATGGCCGCGCCGAGCCCGGTGGCCGAGCCGGTGACGATGATGACGGAATCTCTCAGATTCATATCGCTCCTTCGGGGCGAAGCTGACAGCTCTCAGCTTTCAGCGTTCAGCTTTTTTTGGTTTGGGTGGTTGCGGGCGAAATCCCCCTCGGTCCCCCTTTACCGCCGCCTTGTCATTCTGAGGTTCCGACGCGTCGGGAAAGAATCTCTTTGCTGTGCCGACAGTATGTTAGTGGTTGAAGCGATCATGGTTTGTCGTCGCGCTCTGGGGCGGAAATCCCCCTGATAGCTGATGGCTGTTAGCTGACAGCTAAAGCCCCAGCAGCTTCTCCGCGTTGCCGTGGTTGATCAGTTCGCGTTCGGCATCGGAGCATTCCAGGTTGTCCACCATCGCGTTGTACTCATTGAAGTGGGAGAAGGGATGGTCGGTGCCGTAGAGCAGCCGGCCGGCCCCGTACATCTTGTAGCAGTACTCCAGCGCCTCCGGACTGTGGGCCACGGTGTCGACGTAGATCTTGTCGAAGGACACCTGGGAGGAATCGGACAGGTCTACCCAGTCTTCGGGCGAGGTCCAGGCGTCGATCATCCGGCCCACGCGCCCGCGGATGAAGGGCACGAACCCGCCGGTGTGGGGGACGATCAGCCTCAGGTCTGGGTATTCCTGGAAGAGTCCGCTCATCACCATGCGCACGGTGGCCAGGGTGGTGTCGAACATGAAGGCCATGCCGGGGACCAGGGGGCGGTGGTCGATGCCGTTCATGTTGATGGGCGCGGTGGGGTGCATGTTCATGGCCACACCCAGGCTCTCGATGTGCTTGTACACCGGCCAGAACTCCTTGCTGTCCAGGGTCTTCTGGTTGATGTTGGAGAAGAGATAAACGCCCTTGAACCCCAACTGTTTCACGCAGCGGTCGATCTCGTCGATGGTGCGTTCGGCGCTGCCCCAGCCCAGGGTGGCGAAGGCCTCGAACTTGCCGGGGTGGGACTGGACGACCCCGGCCAGGTGGTCGTTGATGCGGGAGGCCCAGTCGTCGGCCTCGGGCCCGCCCAGCAGCTCGGGGCCCGGCATGCCGTGGCTGAGGACCGATATGCCGATGCCCAGGTCTTCCATGTCCCGCAGCTTCTGGTCGGCGTCGGCGTGGACGATGGGCGAGGCGTGCTGGTAGCCGCCGGTGCAGCTAACGAAGTAGGTCCCGCCCCGGAGGACGCCCTGGGGCAGGGAACTGCGTCCCGCCAGGTACTCCAGGTAGGGCAGATAGATCAGGTGGCTGTGGACGTCGATTCGCACGGGGTGCTCCTTTGGAGCGGCCATCAGCTGTCAGCTGTCAGCAGACGACCATCGGTAGATTTCGAGACAGTTTAACCTGAGGGCGATAACACCTCAACGCCGGCAGCTAAAATCCCCCTCGGTCCCCCTTTATCCCGATTCAAATCGGGAGGGGAGGTTAGAAGCCTCCCTTTCGTAAAGGGGGGTTGGGGGGATTTTGGTACTCTTACTCCACGATCACGTCTACTGATTGGACCATGTTGTTGCCCATT
>JADFNR010000034.1:17620-27840 GCA_022563275.1 Chloroflexota bacterium
GGCAGGGAACTGCGTCCCACCAGGTATTCCAGGTAGGGCAGATAGATCAGGTGACTGTGGACGTCGATGCGCACGGGTTGCTCCTTTGGAGCGGCGGTCAGCTTACAGCCCCGATTCCATCAGGGCTATCAGCAGACGGCGCTTGTTGGTTTCCGGGACAGTTTACATTGTGAAGTAAGCCACCTCAACGGCAAGGCCCTGTCACCCCTGACCGCTGATAGCTGATAGCTGACTGCTGACTGCTGACCGCTATCTACTCCACGATCACGTCTACTGATTGGACCATGTTGTTGCCCATTCCCTGGATGTTCCACTCTGGTTCCACTGGTTGCCGGTTACCTTTGGTGTCGGTGGCCCGCACCATCAGGGTGTAACGCCCAGGCGCCGGGTCCCATTTGGCTGTCCACGCTTGCCAGGCGAACCGCGAAGGCTGGGCCCCCAGTTGGGCGTCGGACCAGGTCGAGCCGCCGTCGTCGCTGGTCTCCACGCGGGAGATGTCCGCCCGGCCCGCCCAGGCGCGTCCGGTCAGGGTCACGGGTCCCGCGCCAAGAAGCCGGGTACGGGTCAGGAAATCTGGGATGCCGGGAGGGAGCATCAGCGCCCGCACCCGCATGATGTCCACCGGGTCGCCGGGGTCGCCGGCCGTTTGGGCGTACCGGTAGGTGGCGTGCATCTGGTATCCGTTGAAAGGCTGGCCGATGGCCTCGATGCTCTCCAACCACTTCACGCTGGTCATTCCATACCAACCGGGCACGACCAGGCGCAGCGGATAGCCGTGCTGGGGCTCCAGAGGCCGGCCGTTCATCTCGTAGACCAGCAGCACCTCGTCTCTGTTGGCCTCTTCCAAAGTGAGGCTGCGCTGATAGTACTGGACCTCCTCCCCCTGCACTCCCTGATCGGAACCGGTGAACACGATCTCCACCGCTTCGGGTTGCACTCCGGCAGCCTCCAAGACTCCTTTGAGCGGGGTCCCGGTCCATTCGGCGGTGCCGACCGCCTCAAGAAGCCAGGGCTGGGAGACCGAACGGGGAGTGAATAGGGCCCGCCCGTTGCCGGCGCACTCCATGGTGACGACCTCGGTCCGCGACGGGAGCGATTTGATGTCGTCCAAAGAGAGGCTGGCCGGCTTCCCGACCAGACCGCCGATCTTCAGGTTCCATGAGTTCAGGTCCACATCCGGGATATCGAAGTGGGTCAGGAGGTAGTGCATCCCGGTGGGCGTTACGTCATAGCGCAGGCCCTCAAGCGGCATGCCGCGGTTGCGGAACGCTAACTGGAGCTCCTCCATCTCGAAACGCGGGTCGGATGTCATTCCGCTGCCGTCCCCGACGGTGTGGAATCTTGGCCCGGCGTCTTGCTGCGTCATCTGCTGCCTCCGATGGGGGTTGGACGTAGCTTACAGCTATCAGCGGTCAGTAGTCAGCTTTTTGCGCGGAAATCCCCTCGGTCCCCCTTTATCCCGATTCAAATCGGGAGGGGAGGACGTAGCTGACGGCTGATAGCTGTTAGCTTTTCTAGTCCGCTGGGGCAACAAAAAGCCCCCCTTTGTAAAGGGGGGTTGGGGGGATTTTATCTCCATCTCAACGCCCTGCCATTTGTTGGAAGACAGCTGCGGAAATCCCCCTCGGTCCCCTCCCGATTCAAATCGGGAGGGGAGGTCTAGCTGACGGCTGTTAGCTGTTAGCTTTTTGTCAGTCTGCGGCAGCTGGGGTTTGGGCTTCCTGGGGTAGGGATTTTTCCCAATCTGGGATGAGCACCCGTTTGGTGGACTCCATGGCGAAGATGGCGAGCATTCCGCCCATACTGCCGACTATGGATACGACCCAAGCCAGGTTGTACGAGCCGAAGGTATCATAGATCACGCTGCCCACCAGGCCGCCCAGCGCCATGCCCAGGCCCGAGGCCATGCTCTGGAAGCCGAAGACGGTCCGCACCGGCCCCATGCCGAAATACTGACGGTTGACCACCAGGAAGGCCGACATCTCGCCACCGAAGCCGACTCCAAACACGACGGCAAATAGGTAGAACTGCCACGGTTCTGAGGTCCAGAAGAGCATCAGCACGGCCGCGCCCTGGATGAAGTAGAAACAGGCCATCACTCCCTTGGCGCCCATACGGTCGGCCAGGATCGGCACCATCAACCGGCTGGCCACGCTGCTGAAGGAGTAGATGCTGATGATGAAGGCGGCGGCCCCCAGGGACACACCCTGGGTGGTGGCGAAGAAAACGCCGTGGACCAAGACGATGGAATGACCCACGCAACCCAGGTGGTGGACCAGGGGCAGAAACCAGAAAGCCCTGGTTTCCTTGGCATGCTTCAAAAAGACCTGACTTCTTATCTTGGCTATGGCGCCCGTGAAGGGGTTCACCGGGGCTTCGCCGTTATCTTCCGCGCCGTAAGGCCGCAGGCCGCGGTCGGACGGATCGCCATGGAAAAAGGCCAATAGCGTGAACACGATGACCCCGCCGCCGATGGCGATGAGCATGAAGGCTGTTTGCCAGTCGGTCTGGGTCAGCAAGATGGTCAGTCCCGGGGCCAGCACCGATGCGCCCATGCCCCCGGCCGACTGCTGGATGCCCACGGCGACGCCCAGTTTTTTCTTGAACCAGGCCGCGACGGTGGTGGGGATGTTCACCCGGAACATCGCCTGGGCGATGCCCAAGACGATGCTGTAGTAGATGAATAGCTGCCAGATCTGGGTGAGGGTGCTGAGCAGCAGCAACCCGCCCACGAAGAAGAAGGCGCCCACCAACATCACTCTCTTGGCGCCGTAGCGGTCTCCCATGGCGCCGGCATAAGGCGACAGCAGCGCGCCGATGATGTTGCGCAGGGCGTAGGCGAGGACGATGGCCGTCAGCGACCAGCCGAAGTTGTCCCGCATAACCACGATCAGGATGGCGAAGGCCTGGCTGACGAAGTTGGTGGTCAGTTGCAGCGTGGTGCCCATGGCCACGATGTACCAGCCATAGTGGGCGTTAGCTACATTGGAGACGGCCCTGGAAGCCAGATTCCGTTCAGCCAAGGGTGGTCCTGGCTGAGGTGGTTGTCATAACGTGGGTCAACTGATGCCTTTGTAGCTGGGGTAGTGATAAGAGGTCGCGCCTAATATAGCACAGGTGTGGGTGGGGGTTCTGCTGGACCTCCCTATTCGGGAGAATCCCACGATTAAACGAATTACCAATAACGACGGAATTATCGTGAATAATGCGGCGATATAGATATCAATTAGATGGTTATCGTAGAATATACATGTAATTCGGCCTAGGTAATCCAAACCAAAACGTCAGGAGATGGATCATGGCGATTGTGCCGAGTGTTGAGCATCGACACTCCGATCGTGCAAGCGCCCATGGGTCAGGTGACCAACTCAGCAATGACAGCCATTGAGGCCGGTGCCAAAAAAACGGCACCGGCCAGGAACCGGTCAAGAAAACCTGGCGCTATTGCGCCAGCAGGGACTCTAGGCCGCGATCAACCCTTCATCGATGGCCTTGGCGATCAGATCGCCTTGTTCTTCCAAGTGGGCGATTATGGCTTCCGAGGCGGCTTCGACCATCTCCTGGTCGAGGGACTTGGCCGCATCGGGGTATCCGGCATCGGCTAGCAGTTCCGCTCCGTTGTCCTTGATCTGGGCCAGCGCCCAAGAGATCTGGCCCTCGATGTCCCTGACATCGTCGGGGAATTCGGTGTGAGACCCACCGGCGCCGAGTTTGTCGTAGCCGCCCTTGTGCCAGTGGCCGCGGGGGCCGTGGGGGTCGTAGCGGATGACCTCTTCACCCTTGACGTCAACGCCGAATGTTGGGCCGCCCATCTTGCTCTTCAGGCACCGAACGGGCCAAAGATAAATCGTGATATCTCCCGATTTATCCAACGGCCGCACCAGCACCTTCCCCAGATACGATTCGCCATCAATCATCGTAGCCATTAAATAATCTCCTCAGCTATTTATCATTCGACGAGATATTAACACAGGGGGGAGAAGCTATCAGCTATCGGCATTCAGCCATAGGCTGCCAGGGGATGGGCGCCGATGGGTGCTGGCTGTTGGCTTGGTTGGTTGCCTTATAACTCTACTTAAACTAGAGTCTATCCGACCCGCTCCGCGATCCGAAACAGGCAGGAACTACTCCAATCACGCCCATGACCACGACGATAATCATCATGATCGACGGTCTCGACCCCGAGTATCTTGAGCTGTGCCCGGCCCCCAGGTTGGAGGAGATGTCCCGGTCGGGGACCCGGCTTAACGTCCGCGGCATGATGCCGTCGGTCACCAACGTGAACAACGTATCTCTGGTCACCGGCAGCTACCCGGAGAGCCACGGCATCACGTCCAATTACTGGCTGGACCGGGAACAAGGCGGCGAGCACTACATGGAATCGGCGGAATACATCCGGTCCGAGACCATGTTTCAGCGGGCGACAAGCAAGGGCATGCGCTCACTATTGGTTACCGCGAAAGATAAACTGCGCCGTCTTCTAGGCAACGGCGTAACCCTGAGCGTATCCTCGGAGCAGCCGCCCGGCTGGGTGGTTAACGGAGTTGGGACCCCGCCCGATATCTACTCATTGGAAGTGAACCGGTGGGTTTTGGATGCTGGACGGTTCATCCTATCGCAAAGCGATTTCGACCTGGTATACCTGACAACCACCGATTATGCGATGCATTCCCATGCCCCGGACGAACCCGAATCGGCCCGCCACATCGCCTTGCTGGACGAGGGCATCGGGAAGCTGGTGGACGCTTTTCCCCAAGCCAGGTTCCTGATAACGGCGGACCATGGGATGTCATCAAAAACCCGCATGCTTCACCTGCCCGACGACCTGGCCAGGGCCGGGATCAAGGCCCGGGCAATACCGATAATCAAAGACCAATACACGGTGCATCACTCCAACCTAGGCGGCTGTATCTACATCCATCTCGAGGGCAATACCGACAACCCGGAGCCCGCGCTTGAGGTCCTCCGGAACATAGACGGCGTTGAGGAAGCCTTATCCAGGCAGGATGCGGCCAGCCGCTTCAAGCTGATGCCGGAGCGCATCGGAGACATCATGGCTTTGGGCGCTCATGACGTGGTCTTCGGAGACCCCGCTGAGGTGACTTTTCCCCGGAAACTGCGCAGCCACGGATCGGCCCACGAACTGGACATTCCCGTGATCGCCTATGGGCAAGGCTTGGACATTGCCCACTTCACGGAGAACCGCAGCCTGGGTCAATACGTCATTGACCACGTCTTGACATAAACTTCACTGTTCAAGCGAAAACCGCCTGGAATAGCCGCCTCCATCAAGATGGCCGTCAGGGCCGGCGCGCTGGATGCTGACAGCGTTTGGCCTTACCCTGCGTTAGTTGAAGTCGCCGGTGTGCCAGATCGCGTAGGCGGCGTCGAATAACGGGATCCTTTCGGAAGGGGTGTGACGCCGGAATATGGCGTGGATCTCATCGTCCGTTACACCCGCCGCGGTCTCGGCAGTTTTCTGAATCTCTTGCCAAGCGCTTTTGAATTTGGACCTCCCCATGGCTTCAGACAATGCATTGAGCAGCCGCTGGCCGGTAACGTAGTTGCAGGCAAAAAGCGGGCCGGCCCGGTGTTGCGCGGGTCCGACCGCCGCTTCATCGTCCAGGAGTTTCTGGACCGAGACCGCGGCGCAAGTATCGGCAGGGTACGAGAAGATAAGACTGTAGATCTGCTCTTGCACCAAAAACGCCAGATGATCGGCCCCGCCTTCTTTGAACCACAGAGGAGTGATTCTCCCTCTATTCGCCGGATAAAAGTGGATCAACTCGTGGGCGTATACGGTTTCATTTTCGATGCAGCATTCGTCAGCTTTGGGCCGGACCACGATGAATGCCCCGCCAAGATTGACCCCTGAAAGTTCCCTCTCACCCCCCGGCGCCCCGATCAACAGGATCACTTCGTCGATGGGTTGCGGGAGGCCCATGAAATCTTCGACCTTACGGGCCGCCTCGATAAGATGGGGCATCACCTCGCTGTTGCTGGCGAAACCCAATCTAACTATGACGAAGGTGACTTGGCCCGCCAATGGCATGAGACTCGACTCCTTTTGGATGAAGCTGGCGTTCAGGAGGTTGCGGAAGTTTTCGGGAGACCGGCGTACCTGGGAAGGCAGGATCGTGGCGACTATGGCTTCATCGTCATCGATCCCGTCCACGAACCAGGTCTGGCTGGTGAGGGAGTCCAGGTCCTCTCCTCTCAGTTCGAGCAGGGTGCGGATAAGACCGACGTCGTGGCTCTCTATGGAGTCGGCCATGAAGGGCATGCCGGCGACGCGGGCGCCCAACGTGATATCCCGGGCTAGGAGCGCAGCCAACTCGCTCATGAGTTGGTTCTGGTAGGTCCCGACGATCGGGCTGTTGAACCACCCGAGTTGGACGATCTTGGAAGCTACACTGACGCCGGCGCCAGTCCCATCTCCCTGGGGGTCGATGATCTTGCTGAGACCTTCCAGCCGGCCGGTCTCCGCCACCGTGATGCCGTCAAAGAACCAGGTTCTACGCTTGAATGCTTGAAACAGTTGTGGATCGTGCTTGACGATAGTCTGTATATGCTGGACTGCGCGCCATTCCTGTTCCTTGATATTGTCATTGAACCAAGGAATAGTCCCTATATCCGTGGCGGCATCGGAATCTACCTCGGCCAAGAGTTGGAGTTGCACGACCGCCTGAGATTCGTCGTTGGTCACCCCGTCAGTCAGCCATGGCATCAATGCGACTCTCTCAGCCATCGCTTTATTTGATTTGACCAACTGATTCAGAGCGTCAGCGGCATCTTGCTCTTCGCCGGTCATGTCTTGGCCGTACCAGCTGAGATTTGTCACCAAGCTGCTCACCTCAAGCACGGGCGTTGGAGTTGGAGCGGGGGTAGGAGTGGGGGTTGGGGTAGGTGGTGGTGTGGGTGTGGGAACGGCGGTCGGAGTAGGCGCGGGAGTCAGCGTGGGCGTCGGGACAGGGATTGCAGTGGGCTCCTGCACAGGCGCGGGCGCCGCCGTGGGTGTCGGCGCCACGGGCTCAGGCGTTGGCGTGGCTGGCTGTGGAATGGATGTGGGGGTTGGCGTGGGCCGGGGCGTGGGGCTAACCGTAGGGGTTGCCTGAGGTGTCGGCTCCACCTGTGTAGCTCGCACCGCCGTAGCGATATCCTGGCCGCTGCCGCCGCAGCCAGCCACAATGACCACCCCAATGGCCGTCGCCAAGAACCCCAGATATCTATTCACCAGGAAATCCCCATTCCGACGCGCCCCGGCATAGCCTGAATCGGTTATGGGAGTATAGGCTGGCCTGAGGGATCCTGACAATCGTCCTCTGTCCCCGCAGGTCACGAAAAGCAGTCAGGGGCCGGGAGCGGGGCGCTGTTTGCTGAGCGCTGTAAGCTGGTGGCTATCTTAGCTTGGCGGTCAGACCGGTCGGCATCGCTTACGACCCGGCCTGATACAACTGAGAATCCGGGTGGTAGGCCGACCAGCCATACCACTCGGAGATGAACGACGGCACGAATTCCAGCCGGGCTTCCCCATAGGCGCCATCGGCCGTGCGTCCATGAACGTCCCACAAAGAGCCTGTCTCCCGGTCCCTTATCTCAAACCCGTCTCCGCTGGCGTTGTAGAGCTCCAGAGTTTGACCATCGATCTGGCGCAGGTAGGCCACCCCCGTCCTGGAGCCGGTGTCATAGAAAACAACGATCGCTTGGCCGGCGACGGTATCATTGACCACCGAACCGGCCTTTTCCAACTCGGAGATGGGATAGCCCTTGAAGACGCCATTGACCTCGACTCCCACTACCAGGGTGTTGGAAGGGAGCCGGTCGTCGCCGTAGACCGCCTCGTTGGGATTGAAAACGCCGATCCGGACGGGCCTGACGTAGCGGTCTTGGAAAGGGGTGTCCGGAGAAAGGACCAGCGTATCCGCGTAATCATCCTTCCACTGGCCCCAGGTCGTCTGGGGGATCGGAATCATTTTGAGCCGCTGTCCTTCCAGGGGCCCGGCGATGGCCTTGCCGTCCAGGTGTGTCCAGATGGTCCCAGTCTCGCGGTCTCTCATTCGGAACACGCCGTCCAGCAGCCCAGTCGTCTCAAAGGTGAGGCGCCGTCCGTCCACCACGGGGTCGAACCCGACCCCCGAACTGCACTTGATTCAATAGGTGACGAGCAGCGGCTCTCCCCTCACTGTGTCGTTAACGATGTGGTGGTAGCGGAGCATCCGCACGGGGTAGGCACGGACTTCTCCGGCGAATTCAACCCCAAGGACCAGCTCTTCGTCACCGAAATAATCGGTCTCAGCGGCGGCCAGGAACGTAGGGTCGTCCAGCGGCACGAATCCACCGCGTTGTGGCGGGGCCTGTCTTGCCCTGGCCGGAGCCGGTGCAGCCGGTGTCCCTGGGACGATGGCCGCCGCCGTTTCTGTGGGCACGGGCGTCGCCGTGTTCCGATCGTCAACCGCGCCGGTGTCTGCGACCGTTGGCGCAGGGGTATCTGGGAGGACGGCGCCTGTCGTCCCGTCTTGCTGGGCGCAGCCCACGGCGATCCCCAGGACAAATACCGCAGAGATGACCAGTCCCCTGAACAATCTGCCTCCTGAATGAACACGCTGATGGAGCACGCCCCATAACTTGTGTCCACGTTAACAGGCAATTTTTAAGAAAATATGAAGGCCCTCGGATTAACTCTGAGGGCCTTTTTCGTGCCGGCAAGAAAGGGGGTGGTGCGCTTGGCGGGATTCGAACCCACGACCCCTGGCTCCGCGGGGCTTGGTCCGGAGTTCAGCTTAAACAGGAGTCGCCAAACACGACGGGTATTCTTTTTCTTTCCCTTTCTATGTGGGCAGATCTTAAAACCGGACGATTCTTATTCTACAAACCCACAGAAGGCGTTCACGACGCGAGTCTTCAACTATTCATTTAGGTTTTTTCAGGTTTATCCAAGTGCTCGAAGTCCAGAGCAATACATGGCTCATCGCCCACTACCCAAGCGTCGTGGCCCGGCTGAGCCTCAAAAATATCTCCTGGACCAACTAAGACCTCTCTTCCATCGGCTCCCCGGATTACCATCTGGCCCCTGAGGATGTAACCAATATGAGCCTCAGAATTCCTGCCAGTCTGCGGGCCGGCGTGTTCAGACCATTTCCAACCGGGCAGGTATTCTCCTCTGCCAACGGCAGCCGACTCCAAGATTACTACTGTTCTCTTACTCCCATCGGCAAAAATTCGCTGATTTCCAATGCTATCGAGATTTTTTACTACGATATTGGTCATAATAAATCTATGATCAGCGATAACCTAAAGGCAGAAGTTAATTTTCGACCTGTGGCAAGGCAGGGGTCTCTCGTGATGCCGGCAAGAAAGGGGGTGGTGCGCTTGGCGGGATTCGAACCCACGACCCCTGGCTCCGCAAGCCAGTGCTCTAATCCGCTGAGCTACAAGCGCAAGGAAGCTGTCAGCTTTCAGCAGTCAGCCGTCAAGAGGACGGGCGCCTGCGGTGGCGCTTTGGCTGAGTGCTGTAGGCTGTTAGCTTTGATGGTGCCGAGGGAGGGATTTGAACCCACACATCCGTAAGGACACTGCGCCCTGAACGCAGCGCGTCTGCCGTTCCGCCACCTCGGCATGAGAGAGCCAGGCTGACGGCCCGGACTCTTGCGGTCCCAATTTGCATGGTGGGCGATGGAGGGGTCGAACCTCCGACCTCCTCGGTGTGAACGAGGCGCTCTAACCACTGAGCTAACCGCCCCTAGCCGTTGGGACAAGCTAAATTATAGGCACAGCCCCTCTCCCGCGCAAGGTGGCACAGCCACGCTCCCATACGGTATGGCATGCCACATTTTGATTGGCAACAAAGCAAGGGCCAGCCCGCTACGTGCCACAACTCTCGACGTAATTGAATCGGCCCCATGAAAACCCGGCATTGCCGGCGGCTGCGCCGGCGGCTATTGGGCGGTCATGCCGCCGTCGATCACCAGTTCGGACCCGGTGACGAAGGACGACTCGTCGGAGGCCAGGTACAGGATGCCCGCCGCGATGTCTTCCGGCTGGCCCATGCGGCCCAGGGGCGTCTTGGCAACGCGTTCCTCATGGATATTCGGGTTGTCATGGTGGGCCCGGGTCATGGGGGTGTCGATGAATCCGGGATGGACCGAATTGGCCCGGATGTTCTCAGATGCGTATTGAATGGCGGTGGTCTTATTGAAGATTCGGACCGCGCCCTTGGAGGC
>JADFNR010000156.1 GCA_022563275.1 Chloroflexota bacterium
CAAATTTGAGGGCGGCTTCCACGGCACCAGCGATTACGCCCTGATGAGCCTCACCCCGTCGCCTTCGGTCGAATACCCCCAGTCTCAGGCCAGCAGCGGCGGGATCCCCAAGGCCATTCAAGACCTGATGCTCATCGCTCCCTATAACGACCTGGCCACCACCGAGACGATAATCAACGCCCACCGGGATGACATCGCGGCGGTGATCGTGGAGCCGGTACAGCGGGTGATCTCCCCCAAGCCGGGATTCCTCCAGGGCCTGCGCGACCTGACCAAACGCCATAACATCCCGCTGATATTCGACGAGGTGGTAACCGGCTTCCGTTTGGCTTACGGCGGGGCGCAGGAGTTCTTTGGGGTCACGCCCGACATGTGCACCGTGGGCAAGATCATGGGCGGCGGCTACCCGCTGGCGGCGCTGCTGGGCCGGGCCGACATTCTATCGGTTTATGACCGGGGGGCGTCAGCCCCTGAGACTTATGTCAACCAGATAGGCACGCTGAACGGCAACCCCATAGCCTGCGCGGCCGGACTCGCCACCCTGGCCGTATTGCGGGAAGAAGGGACTTACAAGAAGATAAACGGGGCCGGAGCGGCCATCAGGGGCGCGCTGGTGGAGATCTGCCAAGAGAACGGGGTCGCGGTGCAGAACTGCGGCGAAGACGCCATCTTCGATGTCTATTTCTCCGAACAACCGGTGTCCAACTACCGGGACACCCTGGCCGCCGACAGCGGCATGATGAGCCGTTTCAACGCCGGCCTGCTGGAGCGGGGCATCCTCAAGGGCGCCCAGAAATACTACCCCTCCGCCGTCCACACCGATGAAGACATCGAAAAGACCATCCAGGCCATGCGTGAAGTGTTGCCGCTGGTCCGGGAGTAGGCGTTTCCACAAGTCCGGTCTATCGAGGCCCCGGCCATTGGCTTGGCTGGCTATCTCGCGCAGCCAGATTTGAATCTTGGCGGCGTTGGGCAGGGCCAAACCGCAACTGGATCCCGAACTGGCGATGATTCCTAGACGCTAGCCTTCGTCATTGGAGATAGACGCTATCAGGCCGTGCTGATTGGCGTAGCTAGCGGCCTCGGCCCGGTTGACTGCGCCGGTCTTGTTGAGGATGTGGCTGACGTGGTTGCCGACGGTCTTGACGCTGATGAACAACTCCTCGCCGATCTCCCGGTCGGTCTTGCCGCCACAGACTAACCGCAATACCTCCACCTCACGCTGGGTCAACCCATCTGGAAAAGCCGGCGTCTTGACCGGCTGGGATTCAACCCGTTCCTGAAGGGCGGTCACACGCTCCATGAGCGGGCGCATGCCCAGTTCGCTGGATACGGCAAAGGACTCTTCCAACAGCCCCGCCGCTTTGGCCCGGTCTCCCGCCTTATTGCGGTCCAGCAGCATGTCGGCATAGTCGTGGCACGCCCAGGCCAGCTCCGGCCTGTAACCGGCCTTGAGGCAAAACTCCAAGGCGTCTTGAAAGTGGGTTGCGGCTTGGTCCGGTTCACCCATGGTCTGGGCTAGGAGCCCCAACATGCGGTCACAAGATATCTTCAAATAAGTGCCGGCGGCTGGGCTCAGGTTAGCGTATTGCTCTCTTGCCCTTTCCACATCTCCCCTTAGAACGGCCATCATACCCAGACCGAGTTCGGCGAATCTGGAAACAAGCGGCGTCGCGGAATCCACCGAAAGAACCGTGGCCGCAGCGGTCTCAGCGAAGGGTAAATGGTCCAACACGCCTGTGATACGTGCAACAAAAGGTATCGCTATAGCCGCCGCTGAGTAATCGTATCTGGGTCCGGGCGTTACCAGGCGAAGGGCCTCCAAGAGCCGCTCCAAGTATTCGTCACCATCAATCACGTTACCGGTCTCGTACTCAAGTAGCATCCTGGTGGCGATGAGCCGGGTGTCAGACGACGACACCGATAGCCCTCGCTCGTTAAATTCTCTGGCAGCCTGCCAATCACCCTCGAAGAGAGAGGCCAATTCATTGAACCAGAGCGTGGTGGCCAGCCAGAACCGGTCGCGCAGACCCTCCGCCGCTGACAGCATGGCTGCCGAATGCTCTCGTGCCTGCTTGGACTCTCCGATTCCTAGCAGGGCAACCCCGGCCCAGAATCTGGCCGTCACTTCCGACAACGGGTCTGCTGATCGACTGGCCAGCGCGATTACGCGCTGGCCATCTTCTTCGGTCCTCTGCCACCGCAGGTGCCAATAGTTCAAATCAGTGGAATGGGCCAGTGTCCGCATCTCCAGCGCCACGTCTCCGGTGCGCTGAGCGATGGCCAATGCGCTATCGAAGGCCTCCATAGCTCCCTGGTAATCCCCCTCTTGCAACCCCTTGAACAAGGCATATCTAGATAACAAAAGACCAGCTTCCGCAGAATCGGACGGCACAAGCCGCAAAGCCCGGGTCACAGGCCCAACGGCGCCGCGGCGTCCCTGCAAAATCATCAAGGGATACACCGCAACCTCCACCGCCTGGGCTATATCATTCGTCCCGGCGTAGAAATCGAATGCTCGACTCAGGCTGGCGAATGCCACATCTAGTTTCGCTCTACCGAATGCTGCGGCCTGGGCCCGGCCAAGACCAAACAGGAGGGCCGCCGCTTCGGCGTCGGGCACAGGCGTGGAGCCCTCTCCATCCAGGTCCCTGGCGGTCAGTCCCCGCTGAAAATGCGCGAGGGCCTCTTCGTGGGCGTAAGTTTCAAGCGCCCTTTCACCGGCCAGCAAGGTGTACTTCATCAGCTTATCCGTTCCGGCCACCGGCTCGGCCTCGCCAAAGTGATAGGCTAGTTCCGCGGCGTGATCCCCTAGATGGTCCCCATATAGGGCCTCCAGCGTCTCCCCGATCCTCGCGTGGAGCCGTACCCTCCTGCTGGTGGAAAGCCTTTCCCGCAGCGTCTGCTGGACCAGGGCATGGCTGAACTGGTAAACGTCCCCTTGCCCTGGGACTTCTTGAATCAGGTGAGCGTCCAGCCCTTCATCCATCGACGCCAGCAACTGGACCTCTGAGATGTCCTGGTTAAGTGAGCCCAACACCTTAAAGTCGAACCGACGTCCGATAACTGCCGCTGTCGTAAGGATGTTCACGCAACCCGTGGACAGCCGGTTGAGCCGCTGCCCGATCACTTCCACCACACTTTGCGGTATCTCCAGTGCGCTGAGTCCGTCTTCCTCCGGACCGCCTGCGGCCAGGCGTCTCTCCCCCAGCAGCCGGATGATTTCGGTCATGAAGAACGGGTTGCCTTCGGTGTGCCCGTGGATGGCTTGGACGAATTCCTGGGACGGCTCAGCGCCGCTGATATCCTTGATCAACTGACCGGCGTGTTCGCTCTCCAGTCCTCCCAGTTCTTCCCTGTGATAAGAGCCACTGCGGGCCAATTGGGCCAGGGTGTTTGACAACGGATGTTCGCGGGACACCTCGATATCCCTGTAGGTTCCAACGATCAGGATATTGCTGCCGGGCAACTGGCCAACCAGGAACTCCAACAGCAATAGAGAAGGCTGGTCCGCCCATTGCAGATCGTCCAGGACCAACATCAGAGGCTGGGACTGGGCGAGGTCCCTGAGAAACTGGGAGATAGAATCAAACAGGCGGAAGCGGGCTTGTTCAGGCTCAAGGGGCGATGCCGGTTCAAGGTCGGGCAACTTGTCACGCACCTCGGGGAGGATCTCTGCGATGTCGGCCGCCCCCGGCCCCATCTGAACGCCCAGCAGTTCGGAATCAGTCTGTTGGATGTAAGAACGGAAGGGTTGGACCCACGGCCAATAAGGAGGCGCCCCTTGTTGTTCGTAACACGAGCCCCACCACACTTGAGCGCCCATCGATTCGGCATAAGAAGCCAACTCTTGCGCCAGGCGCGTCTTCCCGATGCCAGGCTCCCCGGCCAGCATGACCACCCGGCCCCGGCCGGACATGGCGTCGTCTAAGGCCGCCGTGAGGGCCTTCATCTCTGACTGCCGGCCTACGAACCTCTGGCTGGGTTGGCTTACCATGCGGACCACCGGCGCATTGTCGTTTGGGATGGAGATATTCTACACGCTTGGCAGGTGAGCAAAAAGGCAGGCTGGCACGGTACGCCACCAGATCTACGCACCCACCATCCAGGCGGCTTTTGGCAGCCATGCCACACCGCCAGCAACAAAACCTGGCCGCGCCGGTGGCCAGTTCAGGCCGTCTTATAGGGCGCGCCTAGCAATCGGCGGTATAATCCCGGTTAAGAGTGAATCGCTATAATGAGCTTGCCGCCGCACCCGTCCGGCCACGCTTTAGCTGCTTGCCTAAACAACGGATGAACTCCGTAGAGCGCTCGGACCATCGCCAACTCCGAAACCGTCCGCGTCTGCGGCCGCACCTGCTACAAGTTCAACTTGGATGAATAGGATCTATATGTCAGGACCGCTAGAGGGATTGAAGGTTTTGGAGGTCGCAAACTGGGTCGCCGGGCCGTCGGCTTGCGCGATCATGGCGGACATGGGAGCTGAAGTCGTCAAGATCGAACATCCCGAGACTGGCGACCCTGTTCGCAGTGTGGACGTATCCTCACGTGGAGTTGTACAGCATTCCGGCGGCATCAACCTGATATTCGAGCTGCTTAACCGCGGCAAACAGAGCGTCGCTGTAAACCTCGAGATTCCTCAGGGCCAAGAAATCGTTCAAAAGCTAGCTGCCCGATCAGACGTAGTGGTCACGAACCTGACGCCACATAGGCAGGAGCGGTATAACCTGCGCTACGAAGATGTATCAGCGCTGAATCCACGTACGATCTACGTCGTTCTGACAGGGTACGGCACTGAAGGGCCAGACCGTGACCGGTCTGGATTTGATTATGCCGCGTTTTGGGCGCGCTCCGGCATCATGGCTTCGCTTGGCGAGACGGGAGGCCCGCCAACGCAGCAGCGTCCGGGCATGGGTGATCAGACGGCTTCATTGGCGTTGATCGCTGCTATCGGGATGGCTCTGTATGAGCGCGAGCGTTCTGGGAAAGGGCAGCGAATCGACTGCTCTCTGCTGCATACCGGCATGTGGATCATAGGCCCCGATATAATGGCTGCCCTGAAAACTAAACAGCCAGTCGAACGTGTGGCGAGGAAAGATGCCGGCAACCCGCTTTTCAACTTCTATGAGACGGCGGACGGCAAGTGGTTGCAACTCGTGATGATAGAGTCGGAACGATTCTGGAGCGGTTTTTGCCAGGCGGTCGGCATAGAGGAATTTGCCAACGACCCAAGATTCGACACCCATGTGAACCGTGTGCAACATAGCAATGAGTTGGTGGAGATCATCGAGAACCAGATCGCCTCGGAAAGCTTTGAGCACTGGGCGGCGAGACTCGACGAACAAAGGTGTATCTGGGCGCCCGTTCAGACGCTGGACCAGGTGGTGGCTGACCCCCAAGTACACGCGAATAACTACATAACCACGTTGACGCACGCTGAAGAAGGCGACTTCGACATCCTGACTCCGCCGATGAAGTACGCACGAACCCCTGGGAAGCCGAGTTCCACCGCGCCGGAGCTTGGCCAGCACACTGAGACTACGCTCCTGGAGCTAGGCTACAGTTGGGACGACGTGATCATCCTCAAGGAGCAAGGGGCGATCATATAAATGGGTACATTCTTATTGATCGGTGGAGGCGGGGGAGGGTCGTGCTTCGCCTGAAATACGGGCTGATCTTGTTGGCGCCAACTCAGCAATTTTCCCGCAAGAAAGTCGCTCTTAATGTGGGAAGGCAACGGCAGATTGGAAAAGATCGCAGCCATCACACAGAGAGAAACAAAAGGGTTGGTTTAACGTAAACTCGTCTGGAAAAGTCCGGTTGAACGGCAGCGCAACCCCTGTGTCGTGGAGACTGGAAATCGTTTTTGATCGGAAAGTCTTAAGACATCCAAACCCGGCCACGCCGGTGGCCTACATCGCCTGCCAGTACCGCCGCCCGCTCTCTTTGATCACCCGGCCGAAGCCGCTGTGATGGCAGATGGCGATGGCGGCGTCTTCCGACTCCGCCCGGTCCAGCATGGCTCTCCGGGTCTCACCGGCTTGGTCCGGGTCCATGTCGTAATGAAAGACCCATTCGGTCTCGGTCACTTGGGCCGGGCCGTGGAACACGTCTCCCATGATGAACGCTTTTTCGCCGCCGGAGTTGATAATCATGCTCATGGAGCCGGGTGTGTGGCCCGGAGTGGGAATCACCGTAAGCTCCCCCGTGAGCTTGGTCTCGCCGGTTATCAGGTCCAGCACGCCCAGCCGGCGGAGCGGGGCCACCGTTTGGGCCCACCAGTCAAAGCCAAAGATCTCGGAGTCACGGGGCGTGTCGAACGCCGCCCAGTCGGCCTCGTGAGCCACGTAGCGGGCATTGGGAAAGGTCGGCGACTCATCGCCGCCAATCTCTCCAGGCCGGGTCACATTCCAGCCCACGTGGTCTGGGTGCAGATGGGTCAGGAAGACGGTGTCGATGTCTCCGGCCTGAAATCCGGCCAACAGCAGCTCGGACAGC
>JADFNR010000035.1 GCA_022563275.1 Chloroflexota bacterium
TTTGGCTCCCCGAGTAGGATTCGAACCTACGACCTAGCGGTTAACAGCCGCCCGCTCTACCGCTGAGCTATCGGGGAACGTTGAAAAAAGTGGGTGTAGCCGTGGTAGCAAGCCTAACGGATTGTAGCACCTAGGCGGCGAACGCTCAATAAGAACCAGGCATTTTGGCCCTATGGATATAGAGGCTTTACCCTAGCGTCGATTCGGTGGCCCCTACTCTCCATAGTTCACGAAGTTGGCCCCGTTCCGCGATCAACGAGGCGCCCAGTCCCGCCAGAACTGCCCATAGGGCCGAAGTGATTCCCACGTATGAGAACGGCGTGGATGCGACCGCGAAAGCGACCAATGCGCCAAAAGCCAGATTGCCGCTGAACGCCTTCTGGAATGCATCTTGAAGGGAGGCGAAGATCGCCAGCCCCGCCAGGGCGAATATGTAGGAGGACGGCAGAACGGCAAGGATGGGGATGACCAATCCCGCGGCCAAGGCGATGATCAACGTGAGGGTCGCAGCCGTTAGGTTGGCCCAATACCGCTGTTCCTTGGGCCCGGCATCGGGGCCGGCCAGGATGGCGACCCCGGTCCGCGCCACGATCGCCGGGTGCCCTCCCAGAAGCGCGTTGATCACTGACGTGATCCCGATGACGATGGAGATCGGATTGACCGGTACCTTGTACCCCTGCCCGATCAGAAAGCCAAGTCCTTGGACGTTGCCCAATCCCAGAGCGAGTACAACCATGGGCAGACTGATTGCGAGTATGGAGGAAGTTGAGAAGGTCATGCTGGGAACGCCAATGGAAGGCAGGCTCCAGGACATGGCCTCCGGAGTAGCCTGGCCGCCAATCATTACCGCGATGGCCCCGAACAGCACGGCAAGTCCGACCGGCGGCACCCGCGGGTTTCCGATTAAACGGCCCACCAGGTATCCGCCCACCGCCGGGCCGGCCACCGCTACATCGCCAACCGTGACATCGACCAGCCGGGTGACGTAGCCAAAGATGCTGCCGGCGAACATGCCCATGACGATGGGCAGCGGCAGCCAGCGCATGATCTGCCCGCCGACTCCGAGGACTCCAAGTACAAGTATCAGCACGCCAGCCACCAGGTTGGCCGCCGCGATCTCGGAAAAGGTGAATTCGCCCGCCAGGGTGCCCAGGTAGATCAGTCCCGGGATGCTCCAGGTGATGGGCACCGGCATCCGATAGTAGACCGACAAAGAGATCGATGCGACGGCGCCGCTGGTCCAGATGATGAATATCCAGCTTGAAGATTGGGCGGCGGTGAGGCCCAACTGGCTGGCTACGGCGATGTGGAGCGGCACCGCACCGAAGGCGTACCAAACGAAAGCGGTAACGCCCGCCCACATGGCGGCGGCGTTGATGTCGCGGGTGAATGTTTGCAGCTTGGTTAACATTCCGAAGATGGTAGCACGGCCGCCTTCATGTATCATGGTTACTGCAACCAACCGGTCTAAATGCCCCAAGGAGCTCCCCGCAAATGCCATCTTTTGATGTGGTTTCCAGAACGGACCTGGCGGAGGTCGATAACGCCCTGAATGGGGTGGCGCGAGAGATCAAGCAACGGTTCGACCTGGCGAACACCAAGTGCGCCATCGTCCGCTCCGATGACACGCTGACCCTGACCGCCGACGACAACATGAAGATGACGCAGGTTGAGGAACTACTAAAGAAGTACTTGGCCATGCGCAAGGTGGAACTGGGGGCGCTGGACTTCGGGAAACCTCAGGATGCGGCGGGCAGCAGTCTGCGGGAGACGGTGGCCATCAAGCAGGGGATCGACGGCGACCTGAGCCGCAAGATCAGCAAGGAAGTAAAGTCCGCCAAGATGAAGGTCCAACTGGCCATCCAGGGCAGCGAGCTCCGGGTCACGGCCAAGAAACGGGACGACCTCCAGGAGGCCATCTCCCTGATCAAGGAGATGAAGAACAAACAGCCGCTCCAGTTCGTGAACTACCGGGACTAGAACCCAAGTTTGGGCATCACGGCTGCGGTCATCCGTTCGTCCTGAGCCCCGTCGAAGGACCTCGGCTTTGGCGCATGTGTGGTTCGACGGGTCCGATTCCATCGAGACTCTCGACCTCGGTCGGAGCTCACCACGAACGGATTGAATCGCTCACCACGAACGGATCGCATCAGTCACCACGAACGAATCAAACGGCATCATCTAATCGACGGGCGTCGTCGACCAATCGATACTGGCGTAGGTCCAACTTATCTTGAAGGGCTGGCCGCCGTGGTTGGCGATGCTGTGGTGGGCGCCGGGGGAGATGAAGGCGGCGTCGTTGGGCCTGACGATGTGTTCCTCTCCGTTGATAACCATCAGGCCCTCGCCCTCGATTACGATCACCGATTCCTCGGCGTCGTGATAGTGCATGGGCGCCGAGGCCCCGGCGGCAAACTCGGCGACGCCGCTGGATATCTGGGTGGCTCCTGTGTCTCCGTCCACCAGGCTGGTTAGGACCACGCCGGGCCGCCGTTCCTGATGTTCAACGCTGTCGAACCGGACCAGCTTTGCTTTGGGCATTGTCTTCTCCGTGGGGGCTAGATGCCCTGCCAGAACCGGCGGTCTTCTCCCCGGACGAAGCGTCCGAAGCCGGGGTCGGGGAAGTGGCCGGCCGAGACCAGGGTGCCCTCGGCTTCCAGCATGTCCAAAACGGAATGCCTGGTGGCCCGGGCTGCGTCTGGTTCGATGTCGAATACGGGGCACCAGTCGGTGTAATGGGCTTGGATGGGACTGTGGGCCACGTCGCCCAGGATGAACGCGTGCTCTCCGTTGGACGTGACGCGGATGGAGTTGTGGCCTGGGGTGTGGCCCGGGGTTGGGTAGGTGGTCAGTTCCGGCGTTATCTCGTATTCGCCGTCGATCAACTCCATAACCCCCGATTCTTGCAGCGGCAGGACTTGCGGGACCACGTATTCCACCGTGTTGATGACCTCGGGCTGCGTCCAATAATCCCAATCTTTTTTGGGCACCAGGAAACGGGCGTTGGGGAAATTTGGCTTTCCGTTGGTGAAGTTCCAGCCGACGTGGTCCGGGTGCACGTGGGTGAAGACCACGATATCCACCGCCTCCCGGTCGATGCCCTTCTCCTTCATGTCATCCAGCAGGTAGCAGCCCTCGCCCTGCATCCCCGTATCCACGACGATCAACTTGCCGGAGGAGCGGATGGCCAAAGAGCCCCAGCGGTGGTACCCGTTCTCGTCATCGGCCAGCAACTCCGGGTATTCCCGCCACTGCTCGATGGTGGTGTCGGGAAAGGCCACGAAGGGCGACCGGATGGGCAGGTTGTCATTGAGGGAGATCAGTTCAACGTCGCCGACGGTTATCGTGTGATTGGGCATTGTTTATTCAGTCCTGTGGCTATGAAAGCTCGAAAGTCTTCTTGAAGATACTTGGGGAACCCGGTCCGTTGGTGATCAGGGCGCGCATCGCGGCGTTTTTCGGGTCGGCGTCCAGTTGGGCCGCCCATTCCGGCGTCTGAGAGACGTTCTCGTTCTCAAACTCGTAGACCACCGAGTACATGGGGTCTTCGCCGCGCACGGTCTTGAACCTCCGTCCCCGGATCACTCCGGGCACCTTCTCGAAATTGGGCACGAAGGTAGAGTTGTACCACTGGTTCCACTCGGTTGCTCGATCGGGAGGGATATTCATGCGGCCGATCTGCAGGGCTGGGGCCATGCCGCTGTTTTCCATGTCGCTGGAGACCTTGTCGGGAAAAATCATCTCGTAGAGCGGGTTGAAGAAGTTTTTTCCGATCAATGTCGGCCCCATGGTCTCGCTCCACTTGGACTTGGCGCGCTTGGTGAAGCCGTCGCCCAACACTGCGGCGGGGCTTTCCAGCTCGTAGCAGGCCAGGTGCTTGGGCCCGCCCTTAACCGCCTCGTAGCGGGCGGCGTTGAGCACGCCGGGAACCGTCAGAATCTCCCCGATGTGCTCTTCGTTGTACCAGCGGTTGAACTCGTCTTCCCGGTCTTCGGGAACGTCGCACCAGACCATCAGCAGTCCGGTCCCTTTCTTGGCGGGCATTATTTCCCTCTCGGTCCTTAGTGGCGATGCAGCAAACACTATATCCCAGGTTGACGTAACGGGGAACACGCGCCGCCATCCGGCGTAGTATTAGGCGTTGCCCAGTGAAAGTAGCCACCAGAGGACTTGAAATAGCAACCCAGCCTGAAAATTCATCCAAACCCGGCAATGCCGGCAAGCCCGGACGACGCATCTTCTACGGCTGGTTCATCGTCGGCGCGGCGGGCCTGGTGGTCTTCAGCAGCGGACCCGGCCAGTCCTACGTATTCTCGATCTTCATCGACTCCATCATCGAGGACACCGGTCTTTCCCGCCCCGGAATCTCCGCCCTGTACATGGCCAGCACCGGCATGAGCGCCGTCTTGGTGGCCATCGTGAGCAGGCTGGCCGACCGCCACGGGCCGCGGGTCATGCTGGTGGCCGTGGGGCTGGGCTTCGGCGCGGCCTGCTTCGGCATGGCCACCGCCACCAACATCCTGCTGTTCTACATCGCCTTCGCCAGTCTGCGGGCCTTGGGCCAAGGGTCGCTGAACATCAACTCCATCCTGCTGGTGAACCAGTGGTTCGTCTCGCGGCGGGGCCGGGCCATCGCCATGATGGGTCTGGGGGCCGTGATGTCCAGCGCCATATTCCCGCCCTTCGCCCGGTACCTGATCGTGAATATCGGTTGGCGCGAGGCTTACGGGGTGATCGGCGTGGTGGCCATCGTGTTGATCATACCGGTGGCATTGTTGGTCGTCAGAAACCGGCCCGAGGACATGGGACTGTTCCCCGACGGCAGGTCCGAGCCCCCGCTTTCTGAGACCAGACAAGCGCAGGCCGGGTTCCGGAGAGACACACGGGTCTTCAGCTCCATCAACTTCTGGCTGCTGGCGTTGTCGCTGGGCACGCCGGGCCTGGTCTCCACGGCGCTGGTCTTCCACCAAACTTCGATCTTTGAAGAGAAGGGCCTGAGCGCGACGTTGGCCGCCGGGGTTTTCGTGGTCTACGCTGGGTCGTCGGCCGTCAGTTCCCTTTTGGCCGGATTCGTGGTGGACCGTACCGGCCCCAAGGCCCTCTACGCCTTCTCAATGGTTTCACTGCTCGCCGCCTTGGTGCTGGTGGTGGCTGTGGACTCGGTGTTCATGGCCGTGGTGTATGTGCTGGTGATGGGAGTTGCCGGAGGGGCCCACCATATCGTGCAGGGTGTCATCTGGGCCCATTACTATGGCCGTCACGGGCTGGGCCGGGTTCAGGGGTCGGCCATGACCATCAACTTCTGCGCCTCGGCGGTGGGCCCGCTGCCCCTGGCCATCTTCCACGACCTGACCGGCTCCTACACCGTTGGCATGGTGGTGATGATGGCCCTGCCGGTGCTATCGGTCTTGGCTTTGATCAAGGCGCGGCCCGGCGGCACTGACCGGTTGCAGCGGCCCTGGCCCAAGACTGATCAGCCCTCGTAGGCGTAAGCGTAGCTGGGGCTGGTAACCCGCCCGCCTTCAACGATGATGTAGTCCCGGTCGATGGGCTCGCCGGCGAAGAAATTCTCCAGGCAATCCCGTATCCCGTCGGAGTAGCGCTTCTGCGCTTCGAGAGTGGTCCCGGAAACGTGGGGGGTCATGGCGTGGTTGGGCATCTTCCGCCAGGGATGGTCTGCCGGAGCGGGCTGGGGATACCAAACGTCTCCGGCGTATCCCGCCAGATGGCCCGATTCCAAGACTTCCACCAGGGCCTCGGTGTCCACTATCCGCCCCCGAGCCGTGTTCACCAGATAAGCGCCCTTCTTCATGCTGTAGAGTAATTCCCGGTCGAAGAATCCCTGCGTCGCCGGAGTCAGCGGAAAGTTGATGCTGACCACGTCGCTTTCTTCGACCATGGGCCGAAGCTGGGAGTAACGGGCGCCCAATATCTGCTCTTCGGCGGTACTGAGGCGCCGGTGATCGAAATACGAGGTGCGGACGTCGAAGGGCTTGAGCCGTGCGGCCACCCGCTGTCCGATGCGCCCCATCCCGGCGATGCCGATGGACTTGTTCTCGAGGTCGTGGGACCGGGCGGCGACCTTGCCGATGTCCCAGCCGCCCTCCGTGACTTCGATATAAGAAGGGATATAGTTCCGGACCAGGGTGAGGATCTGCATCACGACGTGCTCGGCGACGCTGACCACGTTGCTGCCGGTGATCTCGGCGACCGTGATGTTTCGTTCGGCCGCAGCCGCCAGATCGAAATGGTCCGAGCCGACACCGGCGGTGAGCAGCAGCCGGAGGTTGGGGGCCATCTGGATGCGTTCCCTGGTGATGTAGGCCGGCCAGAAGGGGGTGGCGATGAGGATGTCGGTGGTGGGCAGGTGGCCCTCAAGCCCGGCATCGGTGTCGGAGATCGAGACCAACTCGTGTCCTTGGGACTCCACCCATTGGCGCAGCCCAAGGGCATTTTCGGCGCAACCCAGCAGTTCAGGCGTCTCCGCGGCGGCGGGACCCCCCGGATACAGTACGGCTACGATCTTCATGGCCTCCTCCTTCTTCTCGATCAATTTTGTGGTAACGATTTCCGTCAGAATGCTATCGATGACGAAGGTATCGCCCGGCTATCCGGCCTGGCGCCCACCCTGTCGGCGGGCAGGAACGCAGTTCGATCATTGGGATTCCGGACCGGCGCCTGCGGTTCGCCCACCGCATCGCACTCTTCTACATTTTAAACCTGGTTGTAGCCTTGCCGGTAACCGGACGATTGCCGCCGAAACGGGCGTTGTGTAGAATGCGCCCAGCATGGGAGCCCGATACCGGGCGACTTTTAAGGGCTAGAGAGGAGACTGCAACATGGACCTAGGACTGAAAGATAAGCGTGCGTTTGTGGGTGGCGGCAGCCGGGGCATCGGCAAGGCCATCGCCTTGGAGTTGGCCCGGGAGGGCGTGGATGTGGTGATCGCATCCCGGACGCTTTCCGCGTTGGAAGAGAGCGCCAAGGAGATCGAGGACATCACAGGCCGGCGGATCATCCCCATGGCCCTGGATGTCACCTCCCGCGAACAGGTCGACCGCGTCATGGCTGAGGCGGCCAGCCAGTTGGGAGGCCTGGACATCCTGGTTAATAGCGCATCGTTGCCCGGCGGCTCCCCAGGAGCGGTCGGCCCCATCGACACGGTCAACGATGAGGAGTTGTTGGGCGATTTCGACGTCAAATACGTTGGTGCGTTGCGCTGTGCCCGGGCGGCCATTCCCTTTATGAAGGAACAGCCCTGGGGGCGGATCATCAACATCAGCGGCGGCAACGCCCGGAACGCCGGCAACCTGAGCGGCGGCGCCCGCAACGTGTCCTTGGTACATCTGACCAAGACCCTGGCCACGCAGGTGGGCAAATTCGGAATCACCGTCAACTGCATCCACCCCGGCACCACCCGCACCGAGCGTACCCCCAGCCTGCTGGAAGCCCGGGCCAAGGCGTTGGGCGTAACACCAGAGGAGGCTGAAGCCTTGGACTTCGCCGACGGATCGCCCCGAGGCAACCATATCAACCGGATGGTCGACGCCTCGGAGATCGGCTATCTAACGGTGTACCTCGCGTCGGACAAATCATGGGCCGTCACGGGAGAGGTCATCATGGCCGGCGGCGGCTCCGGGAACGCGGTCTATTACTAGCGTCCGCGATTCAGATATCCCAAGAGGGTCCAAGAAATCAAAAGGGGTGGCGAACTCCGCTTTAGGGGCGCGGCGCCCCAGTTAGGTGTTCAATTGACCGATGGCGACAAACGACCAATCAGAACTTGACCATGACGTGGCCGAGGTGCGGCGGCGGGTGGAGGCCCTGGCCAACGACATGCGCGGCCTGGGCATGGACCTGCGGATATCCGCCGAGGAATACGGGCCAGAGCGCGATTTCGACGGGACCGTCACCCGGACCATAACTTTCAGTTTCAAGGTCGCCCAACAGGAAGACTGACTCTCCGGGCTCCCGATTATTCGGAGGGCCGGGGGTCAACGGCGCCCCAGAGCCATGGCTGTGGCCTCGGGCATGGCCCGCAACCGCAGCATGGCGGCCGTCCCCAAGGCCGGGCCAATAGCCAGCACGGCGAAGGCCGGTCCCCAACCAACGGCGTCGGCCATCACCGGCAGGAACCGGATGGGGGCGATGGTCAAAAGGAATCCGATCCCCGTTTGGAAGGCCAGGGCCGTCCCCCGGTAATCGTCGTCCGACAACTCGGTCAGCGCCGTGGAGAACTGGGCCGAGTCCGCCACGACGGACGCTCCCCAGACCATCGCCACGATGGCAATCACGATATTCCATTCCACGGGCAAGAATCCTATGTAAAGCGCGGTGCCGCCGCTGATGGCCATGGCCCAACTGGTCGCCGCGGTCCGGCCGATGCGCTCGGAGAAGACGCCGGCGGCGACGCAACCCAAGGCCCCGGCGATGAACACCAGGAATGTGACCAGGCTGGCCAGGTCCAGCGAGTCCCCGATCAGACTCTTGGTCCCGTAGACCGTGGCCAAGAAGACTGGGACCCAGGCCCACATGGCGTAGAGTTCCCACATGTGGCCCAGATACCCGAACAGCACCAACCTGGTCGACTTCACCCTGATCGTCTCCAGGATATAGCCGGGCTTGAAGTGTGTTGCCGGAACGTCCAACGGCCCGTCTCGCACCAGGCAGTAGACGATGGCCCCGGACAGAGCGGCCAGTCCCGCGCTCAGATAAAGGGTGATCTCCCATTGGGCCACGAAAATGGAACGGAGCAGGTGGGGAGAGCCGGAGCCCAGGGTCAACGCGCCGATCATGACGCCGATGGCGATGCCGCGCCCCGACAGGAACCAACCTGAGATTATCTTCATCCCCGGCGGGTAAACGCCTCCCAGGAACACCCCGCTCAAGACCCGGAGCACCAGGGCGGTGGCGAATCCTCCCGGCATGAACACCAGCGCCGCGTTAAACACTCCGGCCAACACGGCACTCACGGCGAAGACCTTGCGGGTGTTGACCACGTCAGCCACGTTGGTGAAGGCGATCAGCATCGTGCCGATGACAAAGCCGACCTGAACGGCGATGGTCAGCCAGGCGATGTCGCCGGTGGAGAACCCCTTCTCGGCTTCCAGAGCGGGGGCGATGGCGTTGGTGCTGAACCAGACGGTCATGCTCAACACCATGGCCACCGACAAGAAGGCCAACATGCGCCAGCGCTGGGGATGCTCGGGGGCGATGTTCTCCGATGGCGTCTGGCCCGGGGTCATTGGGTTTTCACTGGATTCTTTTCACGGGATTCAGCGGCGCTGGGGAGCCGGCCCATTCTTACCAGAGTTCCTGGCTGGCCAGCCTCGCGCCCTCCACCATGGACTCCAGCTTGGCCCAGGCGATGCGCGATTCCACCCGCCGTCCCCAGGCAGAGGTCCCGAAGCCGCAATCGCTGCCCACCATCATGTTTTCCTTGCCGACCACTCCAGCATAACGGACGATGCGTTCGGCGATCAGTTCAGGGTGTTCGATGAAGTTGGTGGTCGTATCCAGCACTCCGGGGATGATTATCTTGCCATCCGGGAGTTTCACGTCTTGCCATACCTTCCACTCGTGGGCGTGGCGGGGGTTGGCGCCCTCGAATGAGATGGCCCCCACCGGCACCTTCAAGACGATGTTGATGATCTCTTTCAGCGGCACGTCGTAGTGGTGGGGCCCCTCGGTGTTTCCCCAGCAAAGGTGCAGCCGCATCCGGTCTGGCGAGATTCCGGCCAGGGCGTATCGCAACACTTCTACGTGCATCTCAACTATTTTGATGAACTCTTCCTGGCTGAGGTGCGAGAATTGGGTGATCCTGGTCATGGCCAGGTCGGGACAGTCGATCTGGAGCAGCAGGCCGGATTCGACGATGGCTTTGTAGTCGTCCTTCATCACCTCGGCCAGAGCATACAGGTAGGCCTCGTCCGAAGGGTAGTGCTCGTTGTGCAGGAAGTTGGCGATGACGCCGGGCGAGGCGGCGGTCATGAAAACCTCTTCTGATTCCACGCCGGCGGTGGCGGCCTGGAGCCGTTGGATATCCCGCCGCACGGCGTCTTGGTCCTTCCAGGCGATTGGCCCGGTACAGGCCGGCCAGGGGATGGTGGCCGAAGAGGATACCCCGCCCTGAGCGGCGAATTCGGGAAAGTCCAAGAGGTCGAGCCGCGGGCGGGCCCGGAGGACCTGCTCACCATCGAAGCCGGTCAACCGGTCCTTCACGTAGGTGGCATATTGGACCCGCCCCTGTTCTCCGTCATTGATCACATCGATGCCGATGGCCGCCTGTTTGGCCACTACGTCGGCCACTCCGTCTTTCACGCCCGCTAGAAACTCTTCTTCTTCGCCACCCTTGGGATCCAGCCTGGAGCGCAGCAATTCCTGCAATTCGGGCGAACGGGGCAGGCTGCCGGTGTGGGTGGTAAGAATCCGGGTCTCGCTTCGTCTCATCGTGGATTCGCGCTCCTTGATCGTGCCTAACAGAGAAAGTGCAAAGGATTGTACACGGTCTCCGTGGGAAGCGCACGCAGACCCGTACAGAGGGCCAGGATGCCGCCAGACGGAGCGATGAAATGAAGGAGAGGGCTGTGACCGGAGGGCGTCAGAGGCCGCGCCGGCGGCTTGGAAAGCCCCGGGCGCCTAGTTCGAAGTCTGTGCCACCGGGATGGTGAAGAAGAAGGTGCTGCCCTTCCCCAGTTGGCTCTCCACCCAGATTTCCCCGCCCAGGTGCGCCACTATCTCCTTGCTGATGGCCAGCCCCAACCCGGTCCCCTGGGGCCGGTCGGAAAGTGTGGTACCTACCTGCTGGAAGCGGTTGAATATATTGTCGAGTTCAGTCGCGGGAATGCCCACGCCATTGTCGGAAACGCTGACCTCCGCCATTTTCACACCGGTTTTTGGGTCGAGGTTGGGCAGCAAACGAGTCCGCACGCAAATCAGCCCGCCGCTGGGTGTGAACTTGATGGCGTTGCTCAACAGATTCGTGAGCACCTGGACCAACTTATCGGTGTCGGATTCGAACGGCGGCAGGCCGTCGGCGGAACCTATCTTTACCGTGACATTCTTCTGCACGGTGAGGGCGTGGGTGCTGTCTACGGCAGTTCCGATAACGCTGACCAGGTCCGCCTGGGACATGTGCCATCTCATCTGGCCCGAATCGAGTCGGGCCAGGTCCAGCACGTCGTTGATCAGCCTGGTGAGCCGGTCGCTTTCGCTGTCGATGATGCCCAGAAATTCCGCTTGAGTAGCCGGGTCCTCGTCTGGGTAATTCAGGAGGATCTCAGCGGCGCCTTTGATCGATGTCAACGGGGTGCGCAGTTCGTGGGAGACAGTGGAGATAAACTCGTCTTTCAATCGTTCCACTTCCTTCGCCGCAGTGATGTCTCTCCCATAGATGTTGACGTAGCCGGCGTCTGGCACTGGAACTAGAGAGTATGAAATGATGCGTGTACCGTAGTCAATTTCGGCTTCCTTGGGCGTGTCGTTGGCCAACGCTTCTTCGGCCAATTCCCGCCAGGATTCCAAGGTGGAGTCGCCGGCTTCGAGGTCACGGCCCGTCAAGAGCTTGGAGGCTGCATCATTGGCGTAAATGACCATTCCGCCGGCGGATATGCGGGCGACGGGGTTGGGATCTTCCGAAGGGAATTTTGCCAGGTCTTTGATTTCCGCGTCGGCGACCACCTGTCGAAGATAAAGGCTTGCGTTGGCGATGGCCCCGGCGATCTGGGCGCCGACCAATTCCGCTACTCGCGCATCGTTTTCGTTATAGGCGTTGGCCTCGAACGACTGAATACGCATCACCGCTACAACCTCCCCTTGGGAGAGGAGAGGAACAAGCATGAAAGACTTGATGCCTGCCTGGTAGGCGGCGGCCATGGGAGGGAACAGGTCGGCCAATTCTTGTTCGCTCTGGGGCAGGATAAGCTGAGTGACCTTGGTGCTGGCCGCGAGGCCGCTGGAAGAACCCGACAACTGGAACACTCGACCGGTCGGTATCTCCGGTATGTAGATTCCGGTGATGAAGGTGCTGGTGGCGGTTCCGTTTTCCCGGTCGATCAAGTTGATTGTCAGCCGGTCGAAATCAACCAATTTCCCAACCTGGCTGCCGATCCTCTGGTACACCTCATCAATGTCCAATGAAGAGTTGACGATACGGCCGATCTCGGCCATCACCGCGTTCTCTTCCGCCAATTGCCTCTGTGCCTGGTGTGCTCGTTGGGTCTCTTCGTGGAGCATGGAGTTATCGAGGAGCACACCAAGGCCTTCGCCGATCGCGGCCAATAGATCGACCAATTCCGGACTGAAATGGTCTTTATCTTTGGAGATAACCGTAACCAAACCGACGGTACGTTCGCCGGCTTTGACCGGTAGGATGACCATGGACTGCATTCCCAGATCGAGAAGGGTTTGGGACGGCGCGGGTTGAGCGGCGTAATCGTCAATCACCACGATTCTGCCCTCGGCGAAGGCCAATGTGCTTATGGCCATTGCCTCGGTGAAAACCGGAATGGGCGCGTATTCCGTCACCGCCGGTCCCGAGGCGGCCACCAGATGCAAACCCGGTTCTCCCTCTTTGGGCAGCCTGAGTGTCACCCAATCAGCGGCGGCTAGATCGGCCATTTTTCCCAGAGCCTCGGCAGCTTTGGCTTCGAAGTCGCCCATGGCGGAGAGAATCCGGGAAATCTCGTATAGGCCCGCCAACTTTCGCTGGGCTCTTGACCGGTCGATAACTTCCTCTTCCAACTGTTGATTTGCCTTTGACAACTCTTGAGTGCGCTGTTCCACCAATAACCGGGTCTTGGACTCCCGCTGCATCGCCAAGAGCAGGTAGGCAAGCACGATGATAGTCAGGCTCAACCCGGCCAACAGCGCGGACCAAGGTTGCCAGATGGTCAGCACAGATGGTTGCGGCGCGATGATGGTTGCTTCCCAGATCCGCCCGCCTACGCTCAGGGAATCGGTGTAAGCCAAGGGCCCGGAATGGATGGCGCCGACGTCCAGTCCTTCCGGCGAAAGCAATAAGGCCTGGAAGCCCTCAGGCGCAGACCGGTCCAAGAGAATAAGAGTGTTATCCGCGGTCGACGGCGGCAGGCCCGCATTGCGCCAAGCGCTGCTCACCAGATCGTCTACCCGGAATACGCCGAGAACAAATCCGTCCAAGGCATCATTTCGCTGCGCAATCGTTGAGGTCGGAAAACCTTTCTGGTAGACCGGTATGAACACCAGGAAGCCATATTGGTTTTCGGTCTCCTGGACCAAGACGATGCGCTGGGTGGCCACGGGCTCCCCGCTGTCCCGGGCTTCTCTCAGGGCGGCATAACGGGAGGGATTCGATGCGAGGTCGAAGCCAAGGGCCGTATCATTTCTGGAATAAGGCTCAACGTAGGTCACCGGAAAATACTCAAGCCGCTCGGCGGCCGGGGCCAGGGCGCCGTCGGCCCGCCGCTCAGTTATCGCGAAATCGGTAAATCCCTCGGCTTGCATGGCCGCCTCGAAGCTGTCCCTTTCATCTTTCGTTACCTTCGGGATCCACTCCAACGCTTGGATTCCTGGATGAGCCGGATGTGCCATCAGTTGGTTCCGGGCGAAACTTCCGAATTCGCGGCGGGTGACTGACTCCGATGCGGAATAAAGGAAATGTAGAGAATGTAAAACCGTAACGTGGGAGTCTATCTCCGCCTGCAGGGCGGCCATCAGGTTTGCTGCTTTGAATTCAAAATCCTGCTGGTGCCGGCCGCGTTCGAACCCCAGTATTACGCTGAACGCCAAGATGGAAAGGGAGACACCAAGCGCCGCCATGGTGGCCACAAACATATAACGCCGCTTTTCTCTCACGGCCTGGGCAAGTGTGCCGCCGGGGAGGTTTCGGATGAATTGTCGAATGCTGATGCCCCCACCTAGTGGCCGGAGATTCCAAGGGACCGGAATATCAATTGGAGAGACGGGAGATTTTGGCGTGGACCGATCGATCAGCCAAAGGCTGGTTTCGAACAAGCCAGATTAGCCAAGTAGTTCCTTCACCCTGGCCAGTATCTGAATCGGGCTGAAGGGCTTGCTGATGTACTCATCCGCGCCCTGAGATAGAGCAGTCTCCCGGTCACCTTCCTGGCCCTTTGCGGTCAACATCACCACATGGATGTCCCGTAATTCAGGGTCCGACTTAACTTCGCGGCAGACCTCGTACCCGCTCTTATTTGGCATCATCACGTCCAAAATCAAGATGTCGGGTTTGGAGCTGCGGATCATCTTCATGGCTTGGTCCCCATCCTCCGCAATGGAAACGTCATAGCCTTCTTTATTGAAGACGAAGGATAATGCGCGTACGATGTTCGGCTCGTCATCGACGACCAATATCTTATTGCTCAGCAAAGTTCACCATCTCCCCGGTTGTGCACCGGGTCCTATTTTTGAGCATTAGCTGGTACGATCTTCCGGATTCCCACAGCCAAGGGCCGCCGGATTATCCTCGTACTGGTAAGGCCCAAAATACTCTATTGCCAGATTACCGGGGCCACCGGAGACCATCCGGTGAATTTTGTGTGAGTATCGTTAGGGAATTGAAAGAACGAGGAGTGGAATACAGGGAGGGACCGTGGCTGCACAGATGATGAGGCGGAAGTCGAGGGAAGTCGAGGATAGAAGGATGGACTAATTCGCTTTGGTTTTTTCTTCGTAACCTCTGGGGGTAATCACTCTTCCTCCGTGGAGGTAGGTGCTGGAATTTCCTATTACTACTATGGTGACCATATCCACAGACTCGGCCTCTTTTTCCAGGTCCTGAAGGGTTGTGATCTTCACACGCTGGCCGGGCCGAAAGGCGTCGCGAACGATGCCCACCGGGGTGTCTCCGGGCCGGTGTTTCAGCAGGATCTCCCTGGCTTCCAGAAGTTGGCTCTGCCGCCGCTGGCTGCGCGGGTTATAAAGCGCAACTACGAAATCGCCCTGACCCGCGGCCTCCAACCGGCCACGGATCTTTTCCCAGGGCGTGAGCAGGTCGCTGAGACTGATGGCGCAGAAATCCTGCATCAGCGGCGACCCCAGCACCGCCGCCGCCGCCTGCATGGCCGACACGCCGGGCACCGTCTCCACCGCCGGGTTCACGCCGTCCCAGTTCCGGTCGGTCAGCACCCGGAAGACCGGGCCGGACATGCCATAGATACCGGCGTCTCCGGAGGAGACCACGGCTACTGTCTTTCCAGCGTAGGCCAGGTCCACCGCCGCCGCCGCCCGCTCCAACTCCTGGCCCAACTCCATGGAGACCACCTCTTTGCCGGCCGTCAACTGCTGTATCTGCTTGATGTAGCCCCGGAAGCCGACGATGACATCGCTTTCGGCCAGGACCTGAGAAGCGGCGGGAGTCATGTATTGGGCGTCTCCGGGGCCCAGGCCAACCAGATGTATCTTTCCGGTTTTTCGGTTTGTTCCGCTTGTTCCCGGTGCGGTGGTCATCAGCTTGCGCTCCCAGCGGCGTCAAAATTTCTACGGGCGATGGCGATGGTCGCCCGCGCGGTCTTTTTCCTGGTCACCAATAGTTCGCCGGCCCCGGCGGTCAGAAGCGCGGCCGGCTCGGCCACCCCCCAAACACCGACCAGTCCGTGGGCCCGCTCCGACTTGGAGGTAACCGCGCCCGGACTGGTCTCAAACACTTCGTTCAGTTCTTCGGCCTGGAAGAAGGACAGGGGCACTCCGTGACGTTCGGCCAGTTGCTCCAGCCCAGGTTCGCCCCGTTTTATCTCGGCTGTGGCGATACCGGCGAGGCATTCCAGAGACAAGCCGTTCTCTTGAAAGGTCTCGGCCAGCAGCGATTCCAATTCTTCCACCGGGACGCCCCGGCGGCAGCCCATGCCAACCACCAGGCTCCGGGGCCGGTAGACCACGGTGATCTTGTCCGCCAGCAGCGTGTCTAGGGCGCCGGTTGTGTCGGTGATGATCAGCGCCGCGTTACAGGCCGAAGCGGCCAGGTCGTCCAGAGCTGGATAGACCGTGATGTTCTCTGGCAGCGGCGTTTCGTGGGGCCACCAGCCGGGTTCCCCAGCCCCCTGCCAGATACCCACCGGCTGGCCATTGATCACTGCGGCGCTGGCGCGGGTGAGAGCAGTTGAATCAGCGATCACCCGCCAGCCGAACTCTCGGCCCAACAGGTCCACGGCCAGCGTGCCCGTGGCGTGGGAGGCCGATGTTATCACTGCCTTGGCCCCAAGATGCCGGGCCACTTCCTGGGCCAGCTGGTCGGCCCCGCCCACGTGTCCCGAGATCAGGCTCACACAGAAGGCGCCCGCGTCGTCGACGCAGACCACCGCCGGGTCAACCTGCTTGCTCTCCAACAATGGCGCCAATAGCCGGATGGTGGCCCCGGCGGAAAGGAAAAGCACCAGACTGGAGTACTCGGCGAAGGCCCGTTCCACCACCGGTCTCAGCGGCAGATCGAAGGATTCGACGGTGTCGCCATCTTCGCCGGCATCTTCACGAAAGCGGCGGTCTAAGAACAGCGTGTATTCGCGGTCAAACGCCCCGGCCAGCGTACGAGCCATCCTGGCCCCGTTGCGGGTGAGGGCGATGATGGCCGTCCTATCGGGGGTGTTACCCTTTTCCGTTGCCACTGGCCCTGGTCCCGGAGCCCTTTCGGTAACGGTGGGTGTAATCAGCGGAATAAAGGTGGGAGACGGCGCCGGCGCTGTCCAACCCAGTAGCGACGGCATCGCCCACGATGATCAGGGCTTGCAGGGTGATCTTGGCGGCCCGCACCTTGCCGGCGATGTCCTTAAGCGTGCCCCGGATCACCAGTTCGTCCGGCCAACCCACGCGGTAGACCACGGCCACGGGAGTGTCTTCGGTGTAACCGGAGGAAGTGAGTTCGCGGACAACCTTGGTCATCCGGGTGATGCTCAAGAATATGACCATGGTGCAACCGTGGGCTGCCAGGTCCTTGAGCTGCTCTCCGGGGGGCATGGCGACCCGGCCTTCCATGCGGGTCATGATCACGGTCTGGGATTTCTCGGGGACCGTGAGTTCCGCTTTGAGCACCGCGGCGGCGGCGAAGGCCGCGCTGACTCCGGGGATGATCTCGTAATCTATGCCTTCTTGATCGAGGATGCGCATCTGTTCCAGGATGGCCCCGTAGATCGAGGGATCACCGCTCTGCACCCGGGCAACGGTCTTGCCCTCACGGGCGGAGTTCAATTCCAGTTCCATGATCTGGTCCAGGTTCAACTCCTTGCTGCCGACGACTTGGGCCCCCTCTTTGGCGAACGCCACGACCTCGGGCGGCACCAGCGAATCGGCGAAGATGACCACATCCGCCGACTCGATGATCCGCTTCGCTTTCAGTGTCAGCAGTTCCGGGTCTCCCGGGCCGCCGCCGACGATATAGACCTTGCCTTTGGTTTCGATCATCCTCTGCCTTCCTTGGGCATTACCGGGGCTTTCCCTGGGGCCGTCCCTTCACTATCAGCAGAGAGAAGTAATCCAGGTCCTCGTCCGTTATCTTCGTCACGTCCCGGATCACTTTCTCGCGGTCGGTGCTGACCCGGCGCACGTAGGTGGTCTGTCCGGTTAGCCCCAGTTCTTCGAGATCAGCCAGGGTTTTCACGATGTTGGGACTGACCTTCATCAATACTACAGTATCGAATTTCGACGTGGCCTCGGCCAAGTCATCCAGCCCGTAGGCCGCCGGCAGGATAGCCAGCCGTTGTCCGTGAGTCGCCAGGGGGACCTGTGCGCTGGCCGCCGCGGCCATCACCGATGATACACCGGGGATGATTTCCACGGGGGCCTCCGGGCATAAATCTTGGACCCCGGCCAGCACGTAGGAAAAGGTGCTGAATAGCATGGGGTCTCCCTCGGTGAGGAAGGCCACGTCCTGTCCCTTTCTCAGGCGCTCGACCACCATCTGAGAGGCTTCCCGCCAGACCTGGGCCGCGCCCTCGGCGTCGTCGGTGGGGAATGGGACCCGCAGTATCTCCTGCTCCGGTTTTACATAATCTTTAACGATGCTCAGGGCGTAGCTATCCCGCCGGTTGGCCGCTTGGGGCACGCAGATTACCGGCGCCCTCTGGAGGGCCTTCAGGGCTTTTAGGGTCAGCAGTTCGGGGTCGCCGGGACCGACGCCGATGCCGTAGAGGCAGCCTAATGCGGCCGGGTTTTCAATCGAATTTCCGCTGGGATTTTCTTTGGGTTTTTCAGGCATGCCGGCCGCCTATTTTCCGCGGCGGCCGGAGACGATGAACACCGGATTGAGCGACTCCAACCGCACCGCGCCGTCGGGCATCTCTTTGCTCCGGGCTGAGTTAACTTGAGTGAATTCAGTATCGAGTCCCAATCTCTTCAAGTGCCGGTAGGTTTCTGAAGTCCGTTCCAGGACCGCCAGGTTGACGACGATCGTGCCGCCGGGGTTGAGACGGGAGGCGGCGTACTCCAGGATCGCGGACAGTTTGCCGCCGCTGCCGCCCACGAAGACTGAGTCAGGACTGGGCAGCGCCTCCAGCGCAACCGGCGCTTCTCCAGCCACTATGTGGATGTTTTCGGAACCCCATTGCGTCACGTTGGCTTCCAACAAAGGCAGAGAATCCAAGTCGCGCTCGATGGAAAATACCTGGCCGCGGTGGGCGATAAGAGCCGCTTCCACGGATACGGACCCGGTGCCCGCGCCGATGTCCCAGACCACACTATCATGGCGTAGGCCCAGGGAGTAAAGGCTTACGGCACGCACTTCCCGCTTGGTGATCTGACCTTTGTTGGGCCGGCGTTGCTCGAAGGCATCGTCAGGCAAGCCCAGAGAACGGGGCAGGCCCAAGTTCGGCAGGTTCTTAGCCATTGTGGGAGACTCCGGGAGATGCGCCGGAGGCAGAGACCAACGGGATGCCGCCGGGGGATGTTGAGGCGTAGCCTAGGAGGGCGCCATCGAAGTCGAAACACATGGCGTCAACGACCAGCTTGCCTGCGTCGTCTCCCAGAAGTTTATGGCTCTCGTCGCAGACCATCTGGCTCATCAAGGTGAACAGCGAGAGTTGATCGTTGGCCAGGGCAATCTCGCCGAAGTGCCGGCCGGAACTGGTCGCCGCCATCTCTTTCTGCAACTCTTTGGATGCGCCGCACTGTCCGGCCAGGCCGGCCAGGAAGGTGGTGTCCACCTTGTTGCCGGCCACGTGGGTCACGAAATACCCCATGGCCATCTTGGAGAACTTGCCGACCATGCCGACATGGGTCGCGCGTTCTATCCCCCGGAGGACGCACCGTTTCAGGGCGGGGCCGCTGAAGATACCGGCTTCCACGTAGGCCATCTCGGGCAGGTCCAGGTGATTCTTGGCGAAGGCCTCGCTCTGGATGCCGGTGGACAGCACCAGGTGGGAGAGTTGGTTGGTGGCGGCCACGTCGATGGCCAGGGTCACGCTGGCCCGCCAGGCGGCGGTGGAGTAGGGTTGGACCACCCCGGTGCTGCCCAGGATCGCGATGCCGCCCAGGACGCCCAGCCGGGCGTTGGTGGTCTTCAGGGCGATCTCTTCGCCGTTGGGCACGGAAAGTTCGACGATGATGCTCTTTCCGGACTCCAATCCGTGGGCTTCGGCCGCTTCCAGCGCCGACTCGATGATCATCCGCCGGGGCACCCGCGTCACCGACGGTTCGCCCACCGGTATCCCGGTGCCAGGGAGGGTCACGGTGCCGATGCCCACTCCGCCCTTGATCGTGACGCGTTCTTCGGCGGCCGGGCCGCCTTTATAGTTCGTTTCAAAAAAGATCGTCGCGCAGATCTCCGCTCCGTGGGTCACGTCGGGGTCGTCGCCGCCGTCCTTGATTACCGAGCAGAGGACCTTTTCTTCGCCCGGCGTCCGATCGGTCCACTCACAGCGGTTCAGCGTGAAATCGGCGTCGCGGCCGATGGGCAAATGAATGGTCACGTTCGCCACCGGGGTTCCGGTGAGGAGGGCGGTGACGGCCGCTTTGGTGGCGGCGGCCGCACAGGAACCGGTGGTGTAGCCGGTGCGCATGCCCTTGCCCCGGACCGTCTGCCGGCTGTAATCGCTCTCTTGGGACCCGTCGCCGTTTTTGGCCGGGCTCATTGGGCCGCCTGACTCCAGACCTGGCGCACGCGGTCCGCGGTGATGGCGACGATCCGGTCGTCTACTCCCAGTGGAGGGGTGACGGACATGGCGACCTGGGGGTAGCGCTCTTTGATCTGCTCCATGCCGCCGATGACATTTCGTTGCAGGATGATGCCGGGGAAGAAAAGATAGGGGACGCACATGATGGACGAGACCCCGCGCGTTTCGGCCAATTTGGCGGCAGCCGTGTCCATCGTCGGGTCGCCGTAATGGGACTGGGCCACTGCCACGGCGTAGCCGGCGCCCAACCGGTCCTCGACCAGTTGGCCCAATTCTTCCAACCAGATGCAGTCGTCGTATTCGGTCTTGGTCCCCGCCTTGACCAGCAGGATGCCCCTGGGGCCAGGCCCTGGGTCCGTCGCGGGGGATTGCGTCGATTCTTCCAGCTCCCGGACCCTCTGGACCACCAGTTCGGCCAGATTGGCGTCTACGCCAATGCCGTCGGCCAGGTGCAGTTGGATCCCCGGCAATTGGCCGCGGACCTCTTCGAGAATCTCATTCATCTCCAGGGTGGCGTGCTTGCCGTTGCCCAACAAGAACGGCGCCAGCACCACCTGATGGAAGCCCCGTTCGCCCAATATCCTGACCGCTTCCGGGGGGAAGGGCTCGATGAATTCCAGACAGGATAGGACCATCTGTGACTGGTCTATCCCCAGCATTCCCTGGAGCCGGCTGGCCACCTGCCGCAGTCCGTCGGGAGTGCTGGGGCAGTCCTGACACCAAACTGGGGTTTCAGACGGGACCCCAGACGGCGTCTTTGGCTGCAACCAGGCGCAGGAACACTCGGCTTTGCTGGTGCCTCGCTGGCTGCCGTGCGCCAGGAGGACCACTCCCCAGGGGCTCTTGCCGTTGATATCTTCGCTCAAACCTCCACCTCTTGCAGCGCCAGTCCCAGCAGGGCGTTGACCGTGGCCGCCGCCGCCGAACTGCCGCCCCGCCGCTCCCAGATGGAGATGTAGGGCACGTTGGCCTTGGCCAGTTCGGCTTTGGACTCGGCGCAGGCGATGAAGCCCACCGGCATGCCGATGACCAGCGCGGGCGAAGCCAGGCCCTCTTTGACCACGTCCAACAAGGCTAAAAGGGCGGTGGGGGCGTTGCCGACCACGGCGATGGCGCCGTTCAGCTGGGGCGTCAGTTCCCGGATCGCCGCCACGGAACGGGTGGTGCCGTCGGTCTTAGCCCGTGCGGCGGTGTTGGGTGTGTCGATCTGGCAATACGTTGTGAGGCCGCATTTTTTGAGCAGGGCCTTGGATATGCCTACTTCCACCATGCGTACGTCGGTGACCACGGCGGCCTTGGCCCTGATGGCGGCGATGCCGAACTCGACCGCGCCGGGGCTGAATCCCACGGCTTTGGCGATCTCAGGGTCGCCTTCCGCCCGCACGATGCGGCATACCACGTAACGTTCTTCGGGCGTGAGGCCGTCCAATAGGGGCAGACTGGCTTCAACGACCTCGATGCTACGGCGGTCGATCTCGTCTGGGAGTAGGGCGTATTTCTCGACTAATGACACATCAACACCGATATTACAGGTGAGTTATTATAGCCGGTTTCGCGGGGGGAGGGCAGAGGGAGGAGTGGAAAAGGTCAGAGGGGGTTAATCGGGGCTTTTGGGTGTTTCTTCGCTCAGGCGGAAGATCTCCCGGGCGACCCGTAGTTCCTCGGCGCCTTTGCGCTCTTTCAAGAACATGGTCGGGTCGTGGAGCAGTTTGTTCACGATGGCCCTGGTCATGGCGTCCAGCGACTCCAAGGCTTCTTCGTCCAGCTTGCCGTTCAGTTTCCGTACGGTCTTGCTCAACTCCAAGGCGCGGACTTGGTCCGCCCGGTTGCGCAGTTCGATCACTGTGGGCAGGGCTTCCAAGTCCAGGCACCATTGGCGGAACTGCTGGGCCTCGTCGGTGGCCAGTTCCTCGGCCCATTCGGCTTCCTCGGCCTTCTTCTCCCGGCTGGCCTGGGACGCCGACTCCAGGTCGTCGACATTGTTCAAGAAGACGTTCTTCACCCGCGCGGCTTCGGGGTCTATGTCCCTTGGTACGGCGATGTCGATGAGCAATAGGGGCCGGTCCGGGCGCGTGGCCATGGCGTCGCCGATCAGTTCAGCGTGCAGCACGTATCCTGGAGAGCCGGTGCAGCCGATGACTATGTCCGATTCCCGAAGGGCCTTTGGCATTCCATCAAATGGTATGGCTAGGGCGGAAAGACTCGCCGCCAATTCCTCTGCCCGCTGAAAGGTGCGGTTGGTTACGGTGATGTCGGTGACTCCGGATAGGCTGAGCACTTCGGCGGCCAGTTCTCCGGCCTCGCCGGCGCCCACCACCAGGACCCGGCGCTTGGACAGGTCGCCCAGCACCGACTTGGCCATCTCGACACAGGCCCGGCTCACGGAGAGTGCGTTTCTGCTGATTCCGGTCTCGCGCCTGACCCTGCGCCCCACCCGGAGGGCCTGTTGAAATAGCTGGGCCAAGGGTCCCTGGGCGGTGCCGGCCGTGGTGGCGGCCTCGTAGGCGTCGCGCACCTGGCCGATTATCTGCTCTTCGCCCAGGATCATGGAATCAAGGCTGGAGGCCACACGGAACAGGTGGTGGATGCAATCGTAGCCGCGGTAGACGTAGAGATACCGGTCGACATCTAGGAGGGAGATGCCGAATCTGTCTACCAGGAATCGCTTGACCCGGTCGGCCCCTGCTTCGGCTCCAACCCCGCCCGCGGCCCCGCTCCCGGTCCCGCTCCCGGCCAATGAAGAATTCTGGGAGCCGCTCACCGGGCGGCTGGGGGTGTCTTCTGGGACATCGAGGGTGTAGAACTCGGAGCGGTTGCAGGTGGACAGGATAACGCCGGCCACGCCGTAGCCGTTCATGGCGTTGAGGGCCTCGGGCAACTGCTCTTTGTTCAGCGAGAGGCGTTCCCGGACCTCAACAGGCGCGGTCCGGTGGTTCAGTCCGACTACTAGGAATTCCAAGTTCTCTCCGGGGATATGTTGATGTGTATCTTGGTCCGCCGGTTGGCTTTGGCCATTCGCCGGGCGGACCCATAACGCGCTGTAATCATCATGGAAAGATCGGGAAGATGGGTGAAAAAATCGTTAACAGACGGGGTAACTGACGATGTTTGACAGGCTGGAAGGCTGCAAAAATCTATAAAAACCTAACGAATTCTATCCAGTTTCGATTTGTAAATCAGGCTACATGCGAGTGTAGTAGGCCCATTCCCCCCTGTCAACGGGCTGAAACCGGGGGAATTTACTCCGTCATGGCCAACGGAATTGACGTCCTGGGGGAGTCTCCGTTAGATGGGTCCGTCTAATCGTCCTTACTAAGGGCAGGGGCTGGAACGTCCGCCTCGGCGGATTCATCACCCACCGGCATCAGATGGCTGCCCAGATTACGAATAGTCGAGTTGAACGCGGCTTGGCCCAGCGCGAATAAAGCCACCGCCAGGCCTCCGGCGGCAATGGCGGTGGGGGCGGAGAATACATTGGTTAAAGCGCTGGCCTGCATCCCGCCAAGGGGCATGATGCTCCAAGTCATCCCGTAGATCCCCATGACCCTTCCCCTCATCCGGTCCGGCACCATGATCTGGAGCGCGCTCTGGATCGAGATCATATACACCGAGTTAAAGATACCCATGAAGAACATCAAAGCCATGGCCAAGGAAAGCGAGCCCACGTACTGAGAAGTTAGGGCGAAGGCCGCCACCGCCAGACCGAACAACACCGCCCCGCCGATGATTGCCAGACCGCGGTGGGGCACGCTGCCCCGTGCGCCAATGTACAAGGTGTTCATCAGGGCGCCCGCACCGGACATCCCAAGCAGCAGGCCCTGGCCCTTGGCGCCCACTTCCAGTATGTCCACCGCGAATATGGGCATCAGCATGACGTAGGCCATGCCGAAGAAGCTGTTGAAGAAGGTCATGCCGATCAGGAAGGAGAAGATGGAATTGACCTTGACGAATCTCAGGCCCTCTTTGATGTCCTGGAGAGGATTGCCCAGCGCCCCTCTGGGAATCGACGGAATCTTGAGGCGCAGCATCACCACCGCCAGCACCACGAACCCCATCCCCGATATGAAGAGAGCCGATTCGGTGTTGAAAACGTCGATAAGGACCCCGGCTATCGCCGGTGCGATGATCCGTGTGCCTTGCCAGATGACCGAGTTCATCGCCACCGCGCTCATCATCACGCTTCGGTCGATGAGGTGGGGATAGAGGGCCTGACGGGCCGGATTGTCGAACGCCTCCACCCCGCCGGCCAGAAAGGCTATCACCAAGACATGCCAGGGCTCGACCAAATCTAATAAAGTGAGCGTGGCCAGAACAAAGATCAGGCCGCCGGTGGTGAGTTGGGTGAACATGATCAGCCGGCGTTTGTCCAAGCGGTCCGCGAAAACGCCGCCGAATAGGTTGAAGAAAATGCCCGGAATGGCGTTGGCCGCGCCGACTAGGCCCAGAGACCAAGGAGAGCCGGTGATCTCATAGATCAACCAGCCCTGGCCCACCCGGAACATCTGGAATCCGCTGACCGACGCCAGCAGGCCCAGCCAATAGGCCCGGTAGGCCGGATAACGGAGGGCCGGAGGAAACTTGAAGAGGCCCTGCTTAAGCGGCGCGTTCGTTTTTGTAGGGTTTGGCAATTCGAAGGTTTAACCGTCCACGGCTTCGACGGACATGAAAGGGCCCGGAAATTGGGTGAGCGTTTAGTTACGGGCCAAATAGTAACAGCGGTATGGCCGGGTGCCAACCATGCATAAATAAAGGGCCTCCCTACTTTGAGGAGGCCCTTTCTACAGACAATTTCCAGATACGGCCCATTGACTGGACCGGAAGGTTCGTCCTTAAGTTTTTATCCGGTGGTCTAGCTGCCTAGTTGTTCTGTGCCGGCTCGGGTTGCTTGGTCAGCATCTCGTCCAGGATTCGCTGCAGGGCCATGGTGTGGCTGCAGATCTCTCTGGTGGCGAAGAAATGGCATCCGCAAAGCCAGGCGCCGTTTTCAAAACGGACATCGTATTCGTCGTGATTGCCTTTAAATGTGGCGGCGAAACTTGTGATATTCACGCGGTCTTTCTGCTCGGCGTACTGCTTGGCCTTTTGAATCTTGCCGATAATGCTGGAGTCCATCAACACCTCCTACCTAACCGACAGTGGACACGTTCGGGGTCCGAAAATTCGCGTCCGTCCATTAAATCTTACGGGTGTAAACGGTCCGGGTCAAGCAAGATTATGGCAACCTGAATCCAATATTTTATGGCCCCGCCGCCATTCCAAGACCGGTCCGGGCGGCAGTCATAACCGTTGACTGCCTATGGCAGGTCAAATACAATTCAATTCAACCCCTCCGGTGAGCGAAATCCGTAACTTTGGCCACGCCATTTCGACGGCGCGGCGGTCCTGGTCCGGTTTGAATACCCCGTGAAAACCAACCGATCAGGACCGAATAAAACCAGAAATACCGAAAGGAAACCGATGAACGGCGACCAGATCAGAGATTCCTTCATAAAGTTTTTTGAGAGCAAGGGCCACCAGCATATGCCCTCGGCCTCATTGATACCGGCCGGCGACCCGACCCTGCTGTTCACCAGCGCCGGCATGGTGCCCTTCAAGCCCTTCTTCATGGGCGAGCAGACGCCTCCCTCCAAGCGGCTCACCAGCAGCCAGAAGAGTTTCCGCACCACCGACATCGACGAGGTGGGCGACCACAAGCACCTGACCTTCTTCGAGATGCTGGGCAACTTCAGCATCGGCGACTACTTCAAGGACAAAGCCGTTGAGTACTGCTGGGAGTTGGTCACCGAGCTTTTCAAGCTGGACCCGGAACGGATCTACGTGACCATCCACCTGGATGACGAGGAGGCCTATGCCATCTGGCGGGACCAGATCGGCGTCCCAGTGGAACGCATCTACCGCTACGGCGACAAGGACAACTGGTGGGGCCCCGCCGGCAATGAAGGACCCACCGGCCCCTGCTCCGAGGTCCACTACGATGGCGGCTCAGAGAGGGGTTGCAGCGACGGCCGGATGATACCGCCGGAAACATTGACCGCCCAGGCCCGGAAGGAACTTGAAACCGGCGAACCGCTGCCCATCGACGGCTGCCACCCTAACTGCGACTGCGAACGGTTCGTGGAGCTGTGGAACCTGGTTTTCATGCAGTTCTACCAGGACCCGGCCGGCGTCCGGACGCCCCTTCCCGCTCCCAGCGTCGATACCGGCATGGGCCTGGAACGGGCGGCGGTCATCCTCCAGGGCAAGAACGACATCTACGAGACCGACCTGTTCGTCCCCATCATCGACCGGGTCTGCAAACTGACGGGCAAGACTTACGGCTCGGATACGGGCACCGACTACTCCATGAGGGTGGTGGTAGAGCATGCCCGCGCCGCCGCCTTCTTGATCGGCGACGGCGTGGTGCCCGGGAACGAGGGCCGGGGCTACGTCCTGCGCCGGGTCATCCGCCGGGCCATCCGCTACGGACGCCAACTGGGGCTGGAAGGGCCTTTCTTGACCGAGGTGGTGGAAGCCGTCATCCCCCTCTTCAGCGCCGTCTACAAAGAGCTTTCAGAAAATCGTGAATTCATCCTCCGGGTGATAGTTCTTGAGGAGGAGCGGTTCGCCGAGGCCATCCAGACCGGTCTACCGCTTCTGGAAGACGGATTTATTCCATTGCATCAACGGCTCATCGGCTATGTTGACGAAAGCGGACTCAGCGCTGACCGATTGGCGGTGTGTTTGGAGCGATCAACCGAAACCATACCTGATTGGGTGCTGGAGAAGATCAAGGGCTCGATCACCGGAAGGCTGCCGTCCGAAAAAGCGGAGCAGCGGGAGTTTGCCAAAACCCTATCCGATGTCGAGACCTTCGTTCTCTACGACACCTACGGCTTTCCTCCGGAACTGACCGCCGAGATCGCCAAGGAACACGGACTGGAAGTGGACATGGCGGGCTTCGAGCGGGAGATGGAAGCCCAGGCGGAGCAGTCCCGCTCCTCGGCCTCGTTCGCCGGCAGCATGGATATGCAGAGCGCCTACGCGGACCTGGGCCTGGGCGCCAGCGAGTTCGTCGGCTACAACCTGATGGAACAGGAATCGACCATCGCCGCCATCCTGGTGCAGCCTTCGACAGGCTCAGGACCAACGGAATCAGTGGACCACGCCACCCAGGGCCAGCAGGTTGAGGTGGTGATCCGCCAGTCGCCCTTCTATGCCGAGGGCGGCGGTCAACTGGGCGACCGGGGCACCATCAGCGGCCCCAACGGCGTCGTCTCGGTGGAGGACACCCAGAGCCCGGTGGCGGGTCTGATCGTCCAGCGGGGAACCGTCCTTCAGGGCGACATATCCGTGGGCGACACGGTGACGGCCACGGTGGAAGCCGCGCGCCGCCTGGACTCGTCCCGGAACCACAGCGGCACCCACATCCTCCACGCCGCCCTGCGCTCGGTGCTGGGGGTCCACGTCCGGCAGGCCGGTTCCCTGGTGGCCCCGGAGCGGCTCCGGTTCGACTTCAGCCACGTGAGCGCCCTGACCCGTGACGAGCTTCT
>JADFNR010000157.1 GCA_022563275.1 Chloroflexota bacterium
TGTTCCGCGCCTTTCAACCGCACCGGGGCAAGGCCATCGTCCTGGTGACCGGCACCGGCGGCCGAGACTGGAGAGAGATCTCCGATAACGAGAAGCGCGACCTAACCCTTCAGGGCGCCATGGGCCAGACCAATTCGGCGGCCCTGGGTTTCGCCCTGTCCCAGCCCGACGAAAAGGTGGTCCTCTTCGACTCCGAGGGCTCGCTTCAGATGAACATGGGCATCCTGGGCACCATCGCCGGGAAGAAGCCCAAGAACTTCTTCCACTTTCTGATGGATAACGAATGTTACGCCACCACGGGCGGACAGCCGGTGCCCAACGCCGGCGAGATCAACTACGCCGGCATGGCCAAGGAAGCCGGGTATGCCGCGACCTTCCAGTTCGACAACCTGGAGGAGTTCACCGACAACATCGAGGCAATCATGAAGGAAGAGGGACCCGTTTTCGTCGCCATGAAAATGGTTCCCAAGATCGAGAACGAGCCCATCGGCCGCCGGGTGCGAAAACCCCAGCGCTCACGGGCCGAGACCATCAAGGTACTGCAGGAGGAATTGGGTATAACCGCCGCATAGACCTGGGGCCAAATCGAATCACCAATGGTGGCGCCTAGACCTGCCGCCGCAGCGGATTACCAATAGGTTACGGAATACGGAACCGCCTTTTGTATTGACCGTTAGCCGGTCAGGGAATATGATACGCAGGTCTTTTAGGTGTGTTTTTGGGCCTATCAGCCGGATTTTTACGGTATCTGCCAAGGCACAGCGGATTTCGTACACATTCAGGGCCCAAGCACCGGGAACGACCACAGATATCCCCCGATGGACACCATAAAATTGTTGAGTTGGGAGGAAACAATTGTCTGATCAAGATATTTCATTAATGGCCCATCTGATGCGCCGCGCCGGATTTGGCGCCCCCTTGGAGGAACTGGAAACCAGGGCAGCCAAAGGGTACGACGCAACCGTCGATGAATTGCTCGACCCCGAATCGCAACCCGCCATGGAGCGCGACATCATGATGCGCTACAAGACGGAGTGGCTGGCCCAGGCCGGACTGGAAGGCCAACAAGAAGAGTGGACCTTCCGCATGATCAACTCCAAGCGCCCGCTTCAAGAGAAGATCGCTCTCTTCTGGCACTGCGTCCTGGTCACCGGTCATGCCAAGTGCGAATACCCAAAGCAACAGGCCATGGAATTGGACATGTTCCGGACCGTGGGAATGGGCAGTTTCCACGACCTGCTCAGGGGCCTGTCCAAGGACCCGGCCATGGTCTTCTACCTGGACAACTGCATGAGCCATAAGGGCGCCATCAACGAGAACTGGGGCCGGGAGCTCCTGGAACTGTTCTCCCTGGGCGTCGGCATGGACGGCGATTTCAATTACAGCGAGGACGACGTCAAAGCAGCGGCCCGCGCCTTCACCGGCTGGACCGTGACCAACTCCATCCCCCGTTACCCTTACGGCAAGTACGAAGCCATGTTCATGTACGACCCGCGCGACCATGACGACGACGAGAAGACCTTCCTGGGCGAGACCGGGAACTTCAACGGCGAAGACATCGTGGACATCATCGTGAAACAGCCGGCCACCGCCCGGTTCGTGGCGCGGCATCTCTACAACTTCTTCGTCGCCGATGAGCCGCAGGTGCCTGCCTGGAAGGACACCCCGCCCAGAGACCCGGATGCCATCAAACAACTGGAAGACGAGTACTTCCGCTCCAACTACAACATCACCGCCATGTTGAACGTTCTGTTCAAGTCGGACTTCTTCAAGAACTCCATGTTCGCCAAGATCAAGAGCCCCGCGGAGACCGTGGTCGGCACTCTGCGCTTGGTGGGTGACTTCAAATTCCCCAGGCCCGGTCTGGACTTGATGACCATGAATATCCGGTACATGGGCCAAGACCTGCTGAACCCGCCCACGGTTGAGGGTTGGCATACCGGCCGTGAGTGGATCGACTCCGGCACGCTGGTTGAGCGCATCAACTTCACCGCCGACCAGATGGGCAACATCAACCACTCCGGCGTGAAAGACATCATCAGCCGAATCGGCGGGGCCGGAACGGTGATCACCGCCGAACAGTTGGTCGATGGCTGCCTGGAGAACTTGGGCTCCTATAAACTGGCCGACGAAACCCGTAACCAGTTGTTGGAACTCGCCGCAAGCGATGGGGAGATCCGCAGCGATTCGGACGGCTTCCCCCGCCAGGTGGCGACCATGCTCCAGTCCATCGTGGCCACCACCGAGTACCTGTTCGCCTAAACCGGCGTAGACCAACCGGCAGTTCTAAATTTACGCTGCCCCGGACTGCGGGATATGCAGCCGGGCAGCCTCGGACCTCAGTGATCGGTCCGGGAAGATAGTTGGAGAACAAGCAATGACATCAACGAAGAAAGACCCCGTATTGGTCGTGCTTCAATTGGCCGGCGGGAATGACGCGATGAACACGATCGTTCCCTACGGCAACCCCAAGTACTATGACCACCGGCCCAACGTCATGGTGCCCCAGGACCAGGTCTTGCCCATCAACGACGAGATCGGCTTCAACCCCAACATGGCGCCGATCAAGAAGCTGTACGACGAAGGCCATGTGGCGGTGATCCAGGGCGTCGGCTATCCCACGGGCAGCCGCTCCCACTTCCGCTCCATGGATATCTGGCACACCTGCGAACCCCAAAAAGTGGGCGACGAAGGGTGGTTGGGCCGCGTTGTCCGTGACCTAGACCCCACCCAGGAAAATGTCCTGACCGCCGTGAACTTCGGCCGGGGCCTGCCCAGAGCGCTGGTGGCGCCTGGAGTGCCGGTCGCCTCGGTGGGCAACCTGGAGACCTACGGCGTGCTCACCGGCATCGATGACGTAGACCAGCGTCTCAAGGCCCTAGACGTCTTCTCCAAGGTGTACACCCCCATGATCGGCACAGGCCCGGTCATGGACTATCTGGCCCATACCGGACTCGACGCGCTGAAAGGGGCCGACATCTTGAGCGCCGCGCCTGAGATGTACTCCTCCACCGTGGAGTACGGCGGCGACACCGTCAGCCAGTACATGAGGAACATCGTTCAGACCCACCTGGCCGGGTTCGGCACCAGGGTGCTGTATACCACGGCGCCGTTCAACAGCTTCGACACCCATGCCGGCCAGTTAGCCGCCCACACCAGGCTCTGGAGCGAGACCAGCCGGGCCGTAGCCGACTTCTACGACGATCTGCAAGAGCACAACGCTGGAGAAAACGTGATGCTCTTGGTCTTCACCGAATTCGGCCGCCGCGTTAAAGACAATGGCTCGGGCACCGACCACGGCGCCGGCGGACATTGCTTCGTCATCGGCGAGAAAGTTAAGGGAGGCCTCTACGGCGAGTATCCTTCGTTGGATGCCGATAAGCTCGACGAAGGCGACATGCAATTCAACACCGACTTCCGTAGTGTGTACTCCACCATCTTGGAGAAGTGGATGGGCCTGGACGCCAAGCCCATCGTGAACGGCGAATTTGAGCAGTTGGCCTTCGTTTAAGTCCGGCCTTCGGCTAAATCCGGCGCTAAAAAATCTAAACCTAGACCTGTGAGGGAAATATGACTTCGGTGATTTCTCATATCAACGTTCAATATAGTAAGACCATCGGCCGCGGCGAACAGTTCGGGCCGGGGTTCAATTACCCGGTATTCGTAGCCCGTGGTAAAGAGGGCGTGATGTACGTGCTGTGCCGCGGCTCCGAGTTCCGGCCGGAAGGGGTGCGGGTCACCGTTTGCACCACCGACGAAGAGTACATCTCCACCTTCGCCCGCGGCGTCAACTTCCAAGGGCCCCACGAATTCAATACCGATGACGGCTCCCTGGTCTGGCCCACCTGTATCGCACTGGACAGCCAGGAGAACTTGTTCATCAGCGACGAGTGGCTGAACCGTATCTCTTCCTTCTCCAAAGACGGCGATTACCTGGGTAAGTGGGAAGAGAAGTCCGGGACCGGAGACGGCGAACTTGACCGTCCTTCGGGCATGGTCTTCGACGCCGACGACAACCTCTACATCGTGGACAGCGGCAACCACCGGGTCCAAAAGTTCTCCAAAGACGGCAAGTTCCTGATGAAGTTCGGGAGCGAGGGCAGCGGCGACGGTGAGTTCAACATGCCTTGGGGCATCGCCATCGACGATGACGGCGATCTCTACATCGCCGACTGGAGAAACGACCGGATCCAGAAATTCAGCCCCGACGGCAAGTTCCTGATGAAGTTCGGCAGCTCCGGATCAGGGGAAGGTCAATTCGACCGGCCGACCGGCGTGGCCGTGGATCGAGACGGCGTGATCTACGTAGCCGACTGGCTCAACAACCGGATGCAGGTATTCGATCAGGAAGGCAACTTCGTGGTCGCGAAAACCGGAGACGCCGGCATCTCCAAATGGGGCATGGACAAGCTGGACGCCAACGCAGAGATGTGGGGCGAGCGGGACCGGGCCCAAGGCTTGGAGCGCGAGAAGGATTTCTGGGGACCAACGGGCGTGACCGTTGACGATGAGGGCAACATCTTCGTGCCCGAATCGGCCAGGAACCGCATCCAGGTCTACAAGACCCAGTCGCCGACCTTCGCCGGGCCCCGCCTCTAGACCTGCCAATCACCCCGGGGCTGGCGCAGCCCTTCAAATGGCAAACGATAGGGCCTCGAGATTCGAGGCCCTATTCATCTCTAGTCCATTTAAATCCAAACCGTTGCGACCGGTGTTGATACGTGCCCATCAAAGTTGGCCGGACCCCATATCTAAGTTCCGAACCCATGTACTTCGACATGGACAAGCGCGGGATCGAAGTCGAGGAATTGCCGCCCAGCGAGATGGCGGCGGCCATCGCGGATGGACGTTTGCAGGGCGGGTTGGTGCCCCTGGTGGACACCTTCGGTCTGGACGACGGCCTGCGGACCGTATCGGGCTTTTGCGTCGCCACCATCTCTCAGGCGGTCAGCGTCAAACTCCATGCCAAAACGCCCATCGAAGAACTGGGGGGCAGCAACATCGCGGTCCCTGAAGAGGCCCCCACCGCCGTCAAGCTGCTGCAGGTCCTGCTATCGGTGAAACACGGGGTGAAGCCGGCCGCCTACGTTGGCCCCGATGAACCTCACGACGGACAGCTAATGGTGGGAAACCTGGGGTTGCGCCACCGCCGCGGCCTGCGGGATTTTCCGCATACCTATGACCTGGGCGAAGAATGGAGCCAATGGACCGGACTGCCCTTCGTGTTCGCCAGGTGGGTGCTGAGAAACGACCTTGAGCGGCAAGACTCCCTCGTCATTGAAGATTCCCTCTACACCAGCCTCCAGGACTGGGCCGACGGGCTTTACCGCGTTTCCGGCCCCAGTGCCAGCGTGCCGGTCCACCCGCAAGAGATCTACCAGTACACCCAAGGGCTCCGGTATTTCATCGGCGTACCCGAGGAAAGATCCATCGCCCTTTTCCAAGAATATCTGGGGCAGTTGGGGGAATCGGGGGAGAGCTAGCGAACTTGGTTTCCCGGGACCGTTGGCCCCCATCTCCGACCAGATCGAGAGTCTCGACTTCGTCGGACCTAACCTTCCCCCGTACGCGGGAGAAGGGACAATTACCGGACTTTGGGGAATGCCTCATTTTTCGGAGACGGTCTTGGGGTACGTAGGCGCGGGTTTTTAACCCGCTAGGACTCGCATAAACCAACCCTAAGTACTCATACAAAAATACCCCACAATCCGCTTATGGTGTGCCCGTCGAACCACCCTCTTATTCGCAGTGTACCTTCCCACTGCTAAAGCAACCTGACGGTCTACGCCCTCACGTAGTCCCGCAGTTCCTGTGGCATGCTAGGATAGCGGCAACTCATCCGCCGATACAATTCACGTGACCGAAGGATGCACCTTCCTTGGCTCGCGGTGAATGGCTAGCCGTTTTCCCCTCAACTGGGTCAAGTAGATAGGCAGCTTGCTCTAATGGTGAGTCTCAAGTGAGAAGATCCCTGCCGAAAAGACGGGTTATCGCCGCGGGTGTCGCCGGCATCGTTGTGTTGCTCGCCGCTGTGGGCGTGGCGATGTACTTCATCTTTAAGGTCGACCTGCACCATGCCAGCGCGCCTTTCATACAGGATGGGGTGGTCTACTATGGCGACGAGGACGGCCGTGTCTACGCCGTGGACATTGAGACGCGGCAAGAGAAATGGAGATTCCAAACCCAGGGGAGGTTCTTCTCCACGCCCTCCGGCGCCCAAGGGGTACTTTATTTCGGCAGCGGGGAGGGGGTCTTGTACGCGGTGGATATGGACACCGGAGAAGAGCTATGGAGGTTTGCCGCAGGCGCGAGGGTCTGGACTTCGCCAGCGATCAAAGACGGTGTGCTGTATTTCGGCAGCTTTGACGGGCGGTTCTATGCGGTGGAAGCTGGAACGGGTGCGGAGAAGTGGCGGTTTACTGCGGGGGACATAATCTTCTCGTGGCCTTCTCCCGTGATTGCTGACGACACCTTGTAT
>JADFNR010000036.1 GCA_022563275.1 Chloroflexota bacterium
GCCTGCCAGGCCTCGCCGAAGGGGAACAGGTGCAGCGCCTCGATCTGCTGCAGCTCGCCGATGGTGGCGGCGTCGTGGACCTGCACCAGGTCAACGTCCTCGGGTCCCAGGCCGCTCATCTCGTAGGCCTGGAGCGCCGCCGGCTCGGTGCGGTAGGGGCTGAAGGCCGAGTGGTCGGCGCCCCGTCCGTTGTAGTCGCCGGAGGTCAGCACCGCCGCGGCGATGGACACCGCCCGGCCCTCGTCGATGCCGTAATGGGCCAGGGACTCCCGGGCGCAGAGCACGGCCGCCGCGCCGCCCTCGCTGGTGGGGCAGCACTGGAACAGGGTCAGCGGGTCGGCGATCATCCGCGAGTTAAGCACCTCTTCCACGGTGTAGGTGTCCTTGCGGTGGGCGAAGGGGTTCAGCGCGCCGTTCTGCCGGGCCTTCACCGACACCTGGGCCAGGGCCGAGGCGGGCGCGCCGGTCTCCTCCATGTAGCGTTTGCTGCGCAGGGCGTACCCGGCCATCATGTGGTCGCCGCCGATGTACCGCTCCGGGCTGTCCTCGGGGGTCACGGTCACCGGCCCGCGGGGGACCTTCTCCGCGCCGAAGGCCAGGGCCATCTCATAGAGTCCGGTGGTGATGCCCCAATAGGCCTGCCAGAAGGCCGTGGAGCCGCTGGAGCAGGCGTTCTCCACGTTGACGATGGGCACGCCGGTCAGGCCCAGCTTCGATAGCGTGGTCTCGCCCACCGACATGCCCTGGTAATAGACGTGGCCGAAGTAGGCGATGGCGATGTCCTTCCACCTGACGCCCGCGTCCTTGAGGGCCGGCACCACCGCCTCGATGGCCAACTCGCCCAGGTCTTTGTCGGGAAAACGGCCGAAGGGGTGCAGGCCAACGCCCACCACCATGACCTCCCGGCCCGGCTTTATCTGGTTCATGGATTCATCTCCATGGCTGAGCGTGGACTACGATTCTCATGAGAACACCCGGCGTCCTTTGAAATTCTGCTGTTGTGAGACCGAACGCCCCAAGCCATTGTTAGGACCTTCCGAGCCAATACGATGGCCGGCGGCGATGGTGTGCAACTGCCAAGACTTGGATAGTATCCCCGGATTCGCGGAAGAGGACCGTGAATGGAAAACGCCTTAATATGACGCGGCGGATATCCGGGTCTAGCTGGATCGGATACCGGGTTGGGGATTCGCAAACCAAATCCAAGATGGATTCGAACTCAGTAAGATAAGACGCGCCTAGTCCGGCCCGTTGAGTCTCGTAATAAGCGACGGTTTCAAGATGTTCCGCTTCCGCTTCAGGGTGAAACTGGTAGATCACCTTAGCAGAGCTCTGGCCTTCCTTCGGACCTCATCCGCGGAGATGGGCTGGACATCCCCACGATCAAGCTCACGGGCTCTACGTTCGGCCTCGATCAGCCATGTCCGTTCAGATTCCTCTTCCGAGAGAGTGTCGAGGCTCAGAAGTAGCTTTTGCGCGAGTTTGGCTCGATCTTCTGGGGGCAGGCCAAGCGCCTCATGCTCAATGGTTTGGGGGTCCATGTCGTCACCTCATCGTTCTGGTGTGCCTAGCCAACAATGATGGTACACCGGCCCGGCTTTATCTGGTTCACCGGCTTATCTCCTGGATGAACGGACTGATCACGCGGGACGCCACTTGTAGACGGCCTTGTCCGGTCCGCCGTTCCCGGCCGGCACCGCCTGGATGGTCATCTCCACCGCCATGCCGATCCTGAGGTCGTCGTGTTCGCAGTCTACGACCTCCGCCAGCACCTGGGGGCCCTGGGGCAGTTCCACCTGGCCCAACACATAGGGCACCGGGCCGGGCCAACCGGCGGGGGGGACCCTGACGATGGTGAAGCTGAACAGGATACCCTTGCCGCCGAGGTCCACCGGCTCCAGGTCGGTGGACGTGCACTGCTGACAGAAGATGGCGGGGCCGAACACCGACGCCCCGCACTCCCGGCACCGGAACCCGATGAGGGTGCCTTCACTTGCGTCGTCGTTGGTTATCTTGAGCCGGTGGGGATCGACGGAAACCGGCGTGCCCGGCGGGTCTGTCTGATCTTCTTTTTCAGGCATATCCGGCATTATACAGGCCCATTGACCGGCCCTGCGCCGCATGTTAGCTTGAACTCGCCTGACGGCTGGCGCAGGCAGTCCTGAAGATGGGGTTTTCCAGTCTATGCCGACCGAAACGAAAAAGGCTTGGGAGCTGTCACTGGGCCAGTTCCTGGAACAGGTGGTGGCCCGCGATCCCGGCAAGACATTCATCGAGATCGGCGGCGTGAGCCGGACCTATCAGGAGTTCTACGACGGCGTCTTGAAAGCTGCCGGCATGTTCATTGAGCTGGGAATAAAAAAGGGCGACCGGGTGTGCCTGTTCCTGCCCAATTGCATCGAATACGTCTACTCCTGGTTCGGCCTGTCCCTCATCGGCGGCATCGCCGTGCCGGTGAACACGGCCTACAAACGGGACGAGATGGCCTACATCTTGAACAACGCCGAGGCCAAGGGCCTGGTGACCGGCCCGTCGCTCATCGAGGTTGCCGAGGCCGCCGCGGACCTGGCGCCCAGCGTTGAGATCAAGTTGTTGGTGGATGCGGAGGGTTCGAACCTCCATCCCCAAAACTGGACCGGCTTCGGCGAGGCCCACGCCAAGGCCCAGCCCCTTGCGTCGCTGCCCGAGATATCGCCCCACGACATCTCCATGCTGGTCTACACCTCCGGCACCACCGGCAACCCCAAGGGCGTCCAGGTGACCCACCTGATGTACGTGGCCGCCGGACAGGGGTTCGCCCACTGGACCCAGGCCACCTCCGATGACCGGTTCTTCACCTGCCTGCCCTACTACCACGCCAACATCCAGTACTACTCCACCATGGGCGCCCTGGCCGCCGGCGCGACGCTGGTGGTGGTCGACCGTTTCAGCGCGTCCCGGTTCTGGGGCCAGGTGCGGGAGGCCAAGGCCACCATCGTGAACTTCATCGGCATGATGATGCCGGTCCTGGCCAAGAACGATCCCACGCCCCAAGACAAGGACAATACGGTGCGGCTGTTCTACGGCTCGCCGTCATTCCCGCCCGAGTTCCTGGCCGAGTTCCAAGAGCGTTTCGACACGGACATAATCGTCGGCTTCGGCATGACCGAGACCTGCTTCGGGACCATCGAGCGCATCGGCGAAGCGCGCCGCGCCGGGTCGTCGGGAGGGCCGCGCCAGCACCCGGCGGAGGGGTTCGAGAACCAGGTGCGCATCGCCGACCAGGTGACCGGGACGCCCATCGGCGTGGACACCGTGGGCGAGATAACGATCCACAACCCGGCCATCATGCCCGGCTACTGGCGCAACGAGGAACAGAACACCGAAACGCTGCGGGACGGCTGGCTCTACACCGGAGACCTGGGCTGGGTGGACTCCGACGGGTTCCTGTACTTCGTGGACCGGAAGAAAGACATCATCCGCCGCCGGGGGGAGAACATCTCGTCCCAGGAGGTGGAGAACGTGATCAAGCGCCATCCCAAAGTTCTGGACTGCGCCGTATTGGCCGTGCCCTCGGAGCTTGGCGAAGATGAGGTCAAGGCCTACGTCACGCCACGGAAGGGCGCAACGCCCGACCCGGAGGAACTGGTCCACTGGTGCGCCGAAAACCTGGCCTATTTCAAGGTTCCCCGCTATTGGGAGGTCCGGGACGAACTGCCCCGCACGCCAAGTCTGCGGGTCCGGAAAGACGTCCTCCGCCAGGAACGCGAGGACCTGATAGAAGGCTGTTTCGACCGGGAAGCGGCCGGAATTCAGCTACGCTGAGCAGTCAGCTATCAGCCATCAGCAGTCAGCCCTGATAGCTGACCGCTGACGGCTAGCGAGGAACGACAATGGCCGAGAAACGTTACTGGCTCTTCAAGTCCGAGCCCAACGCCTATTCCTTCACCGACCTGATGAACGAGCCGGACGGGTGGGCCGAATGGGACGGCGTCCGCAACTACCAGGCCCGGAACTCCATGCGCGACGACATGAAGGTGGGCGACGGCATCCTCTTTTACCACAGCAACGCCCAGCCCCTGTCGATCGTGGGCATCGCCAGCATCGTTCGGGAAGGGTATGACGATTTCCACGGCCTGGACCCCAACGACGACCATTACGACCCCAAGGCCACCCAGGAAAACCCCATCTGGTCCATGGTGGATATCAAGGCAGATCACACCATGGCCCATCCGGTCACCCTGGATGAGATCAAGGACAACCCAAAGTTGAAGGACATGCTGCTGATCCGGAAGGGCATGCGTCTGTCCATCCAGCCCGTGACCAAAGAGGAATTCGACGAAGTGGTGTCGATGGGTGGTGGTCCGGCGAGCCTGTCCTGAGTCTACCGAAGGGCTCACCATGAGCGGGTGCGGATGCCGGCTCTACCAAATTTAAACGGGAAGGCCCAATATTGGAAATTCCCGAGAGGATAGTAGGTGCTTATGAGTGTTTATTGGAGAAACGTGAAAAGGGGACAGAACCTGATCGTTGACGATACCGCAGGGCTCGAGGAAATCGTCGGAGGGTACCGGGAGAACAAGCGCGGCATCGACGCTTACGCCAGGACCATGGGGTATGAGCCGGACCGCTCAAGAAAGGGATTCGACACGGTTGAGGATGCCAGGGCGTTCGTGGAATCCTTCACCCCCTGGGACCTTTTTGGCGACCGGGACGTTACCGTTGAACCCGAGGCAAGGCCAATCTTGGACTAAGCTCCGGCTGATGTAAGTCCCGCGTAAGGAGCGTATATGTCACGCCTGCCAACCACGCTGCAACCAAAGCTCTCATCCGAGATGCAGACCAAGTATGAAAGAGCCACCAAGGCCGGTTCGGGCTTGGCGGCCACCTTCCAGGCCTTATTCGCCAACCCTGAAGTAGGGTCCGGGTTGGCCGACCTGCACGAAGCCGCTGGGCGGGCCGGCCTGGAACCTTGGGTAACCCTCACCGTGGCCCTGACGGTGGCCCACGAGCGGGATAGCGCAACCCTTTGGGATTCATTCGTGCCGTTGGCGCGTGAGGCCGGCGTCAGCGATGCGGTCATTGACGCCATCGCCGCCGGAACAGCGCCGCGCGGGTTGCTCCCCAAAGAGGGCATATGGGTGCATTTCGCGCAAGAGGTGCTCCGGGACAAGATGCGCGATTCCACCTGGCAAGCCACCACCCACCTGGTCGGAGACGAAGGAGCTGTTGGTCTGGCGTTCACGGCCTGCTACTACGACATGATGGCGCGCCTCAACCGCTCCTTTGGCTTGGATACCGCATAAGAGAATAACGGAGGCCACACATGCCGGATTACAAGTACGAGACACTATTGGTGGATCAGGACCAGTCGGTGCTGACCATCACCCTGAACCGCCCCGAGCGGCTGAACGCGGTGGATGAAGTCATGCACCGGGAGCTGGAAGCGGTCTTCGGAGAGGTGGCGATCGACCCCAGCGTGAGCGCCGTGGTGGTGACCGGCGCAGGGCGTGGGTTCTGCTCCGGGGGCGACATGCGGGCCATGGACGAACGCGGCGGGGCCATCGCACTCCAATCGCGGCCTCTGGGAGCGGTATCCCAGGGTGGCCGGCGCATATTACATAACATGCTCTGGGTGGAGCAGCCCATCATCTGCGCCCTGAACGGCGTGGCCGCCGGCCTGGGCGCGACCATCGCCCTGTTCTGCGACATCATCTACGCCTCGGACCAGGCCCGCATCGGCGACACCCACGTGAAGGCCGGTCTGGTGGCGGGCGACGGCGGGGCGGTCATCTGGCCCCTGTTGGTGGGGGTGGCCAAGGCCAAGGAACTGCTGATGACCGGCGACATCATCGACGCCGCCGAAGCCGAGCGCATCGGCCTGATCAACAAGGTCGTCCCCCACGACAAATTGATGGAAGAAGTAATGGGCCTGGCCCGCCGGCTGGCCAACGGGCCGGCATTGGCCATCAGGGGCACCAAGCACGCCATCAACAAGAAGATCTGGAACGACTTGAACTTGGTCCTGGACATCGGTCTGGCCATAGAAGAGCGGAGCTCCCGCCATCCCGACCACTCCGAAGCCGCCCGCTCATTCGTGGAGAAGCGCACACCCGAATTTAAGGGGACTATCTAGGACTTCCCATCGATAATCTGCGTTACCGGCCGTTCGTGGTGAGCTCCGTTGCACCATGACCGCATCGAAGCCGGGGCCCTTCGACAGGCTCAGGGCGAACGGATGGCCGTAAGGCTATTTTTCGAAACTAGGTACCAGAAACCAGGCTAAGGGAGGCCGGTCTTGGCCAACGGCGATAAGCAAGCTGCCTGGGCGTTTCACGACGCCACCAAGCTGAGTTACATCAACCTGCTGACCAAACCGCCGCTGTATAAGTCCTATCCCGGCCTGACTCAAATTCCACTTCCCCAAGCGAAACCCCCCGGGATGCCCGCCTTGAAAGCGGTCTCCGGCCCCGCCTCAGCCGCGGCCGGCCCCCTGGACCTCCAGGCGGTCGCCCAGTTGCTCCACTACTCAGCGGGCCTGATCAGAAAGAGCGTTTCAGCTTCCGCGGGGGAGGTCCATTACCGGGCTGCGGCGTCGGCCGGCGCGCTCTACCCCATCGAACTGTATCTGGTCTGCGGCAGCCTGCCGGGACTGGCCGCCGGCGTTTACCACTACGCCCCCGCCGAAAATGCCCTAACCCAACTGAGGACCGGCGATTTCCGGGGCAATTTGGCTGTTGCCGCCGCCGACGATTCGTTGGCGTCGGCGCCCGCCACGGTGGTCAGCACGGCGGTCTCCTGGCGCAGCGCCTGGAAGTACCGCGCCCGGGGTTACCGCTACTGCTTCTGGGACAACGGCACGCTGCTGGCCAACCTGCTGGCAACGGCCAATTCCCTGGGGCAGCCGGCCCGAGTGTTGGCGGGTTTCATCGACGAGAAAGTGGACTCGATCTTGGGTGTGGACCCCGAGCAAGAAGCCAGCACCTGCCTGGTCGCCTTGGGCGAGGCTGGAGTTTCGCGCCCTGCCGTGGTCAGAGACCTGCCTCCCATGGACTCGGGCGATCTCGGTTTCAGTGAACCGATCCGCTATCCGGAATCAGACCTGCTCCACGCGGAGTCTTGCCTGGTTTCGGCGCAAGAGGTGTCAAAATGGCGAGGCCAGGCCCCTGGAAACGAGACGGGTCGCCTACCTGACATCGTGTCGGCGCCGCTGGGTGAGGTAATCGAACATCGGGGTTCGACGCGCCGGTTCGCCAGGGAGCCAATATCCTTGGAGCAGCTTTCTGCCGTGTTGGCGGCATCCTCGACAGCGGTGCCTGCCGACTTTGGCGGCGGTCTGACCGAGCCCTACCTCATCATCAACGCGGTTGACGGCCTGACACCGGGCGCCTATCACTATTCGAGAGAGTCGGGCGAATTTGACCTTCTGAAAGAAGGGGAATTCAGGGAAGAGGCCGGCCATCTGTGCTTTGAGCAGGCCCTGGGGGCCGACGCCAGCGTTGTGGTCTTCTACCTGGCCAACCTGGAATCGGTCCTGGAACGGTTGGGCAGCCGGGGTTACCGGGCCGCCCAGTTGGAAGCAGGCGTGTTAGGGGGAAAAATGTACTTGAGCGCCCATTCCCTGGGCTTGGGCGCCACCGGCATGACCTTCTTCGACGATGCCGTGACCGCCTTTTTCTCGCCCCACGCCGCCGGAAAAAGCCTGATGTTCCTGGTGGGCCTAGGCCGCACCGGCGCCGCCAACCGGGTGAGACCCTTCCGGTCAAGATACGGCGCGCTGAAGGACTCTCTGGCCCGCGGGGCTGGCGGCGGCCGGCGTCCCGTTCCAGACTGGCTCTACAGCAACTAGCCTACGGGCTAGCCAATGGCATTCTTGCGGATGTGCTCCAGGGCCATCTGCATGTGCCATTCCATCGCCCCCAGGCCCACCACCCGCACGCCCATCTCGAACAGGCGTTTGGCGGATGCGGCCATGGAGTCGAAGTCGGGCGAGTCCAGTCCCATGTTGTACATGATGGCCGCCCCGTGGCGCTCGGCGGTCTTCACCGCCCCTTCCAGCAGCCGCATCACCTTGGGGTCTTCGTACTTGAACGGCACTCCAAGGATCTTCGTGATGTCTCCAGCCGCCAGCCAGACCAGCTCTATCCCGTCGATGGCCAGGATCTCGTCCAGGTCGTTCAGTGCGCCTTCGCTCTCCACCGTGGGGACGATCAGGGTCCCGGCGCGGGTCTTGGCGGCATATTCCGGGAATTCCTCGGCCGTCCAGAACCGGCGCAGGTGGATCAGGCGGTGCCAGTCGTCCTTGAGTTGCATCAGGTCCTGGACCTCCTCCTTGGAGCCAACGGACACCGTGACCGCGGTGGCTCCCAGGGACAGGGCCCGCGCCGCGTCGGAGATCGTGCGCCGGTCCGTTCCTTCCGCCCAAGGAAAGGACTGCACGCGAATCATGGGAGAGATGCCGGTGCCCCGGGCCGCCCGGACCAGATGGGCGATGTTGTCCCAGTCGTGGGCGGTGAACATCATGTCGGCCATGAAACAGTCGATTCCGGCTATGCCGGCAACCTCCACCATGTTGGGGTGGCTGAAAACGTAGGCGCAAAGCGAGGGCTTGCCGCTCTTTAGGTTGGCCAGTAACCGGTCGGTTTCTTCGGTGGGGAAAAGCAAGGTACACCTCGGGAATCACGTTTGGGAATCCGCAGAAAGTGTAGCCCAAACGGGCTCCCACCACAAAAATGATACCCGGCCCGAACCGTTCGTTGGTGCGCGCGGTGGTGCGTAGGCAGCGCCGAGTATATAATCCGCCTCGACAGTCACAGGCAGGGCGCAACGTGGCTAAAGGCCATGGTCAAATATGAATTTTGCCGGACCAAGGAGTATCAGATGGAAACCGTAGGATTTATCGGGTTGGGGAACATGGGCGGCGGCATGGCGGGGAACATTCAGAAGGCCGGATACCCGATGGTCGTTCACGACATCAATGAAGGGGCTACCCGGCCGTTCTTGGAAAGTGGCGCCCGTCTGGGCGGTTCGCCGGCCGATGTGGCCAGTCAGTGCGACGTAACCTTTACGTCGTTGCCCGGACCCAGGGAGGTAGAGGCCGTTGCCGCTGGCCCGGATGGAGTGCTGCAGGGCGCCAAGCCTGGTTCCGTGTACATAGACCTTTCCACCAGCAGGCCAACCCTGATCCGTGAACTGGAGCCTAAATTCCGGGAGAAGGGGATCCATGTCTTGGACGCCCCGGTGAGCGGGGGTAAATCCGGGGCCCAGAGCCGGAACCTGGCCGTGATGGTCGGAGGCGAGAAAGAGGTGTTTGAACGGGTAAAACCATTGTTGGAAGCCTTTGGCGATAAGGTGTTCTACGCGGGCGCGATTGGAGCAGGGTCGGTGGCCAAATTGGTCCACAACATGATCGGCCACGGTGTCCGTCAGGCCATCGCCGAGGGCATGACCCTGGGTGTTAAGGCCGGCGTTGACACGGAATCATTATGGCAGTGCATCCGCCGGGGATCTCTGGGCCGGATGAACGTACTGCATGAGGGATTCGTCAGGACCGTTTTCAGAGGGGAGTACGAGCCTGCCGGTTTCGCCCTGAGCCTGGCCCGAAAGGACATCGGCCTGGCCACGGAACTAGCGAAAGAGTTCGACGTCCCCATGCCGGTGGCCAATCTGGCGGAGCAATTGGCCATACAGGCTATGAACCGCGGGTGGGGCGACATGGACAGTACGGTCATCGTTCGGCTGCAAGAGGAAATGGCCGACGTCGAAATCAGGGCAGATATCGACGTGGCCAAGGCGGCCCGGTTCATATCAACTCATCCCGACGAGTAGGCGAGACCCCACCAACCGCTTTAGACGGGCGAAAACAAATACCGGCGTCCCGATTCATCGGGACGCCGGTATTTATCGTTGCTGGGTCAAGCCCCAGAAGAGTCTACGAATCCGGGTCCGATGTGTTCATGATCTTGTCTTGGGGTTTGATCACACCGTTGAGCAGGTCACCGTCCGTGAATGAACCGTTGGTCAACCGCGTGGCGATGTCGTCCCGGCCGTTCCAGAGTTTCTTCAGGTCGTCATCGATCAGTTCGATGATGGCCCGCCTCACTCCGGTTTCCTCTCCGATGTCCGGATACAGCTTCCACGCCTCCTTGCTGACCGATGCCAGCCAACCCGAGGAATCCCCGTTGCCGATGCTGCCGCCGCGGACGTCATCGAAGTGCCAGGCGTACCAGGCGTTGACCATGTCGCGGTAGATGGCGAGGTCCGAGACCGGCGCTCCAACGGTGGACATCTGGACTTCAAACCGGTGGTTATCGCCTGGGTGGCCTTCCACCGCGGCAAACTTCCTTCCGCCACCCAGTCCTCGAAGGACCGAGTCGTGGAGGTTGGAAGCCGTGATGCCGACGCCAGAGGCTGAGTCGACGTGACCGACGCGGACGTCGCCGACGCGCCACATCTTCTCTTCCATGGCGGATGCGCCCATGTGCATGTCCACCAGCAACTCACCCAATTCTTCGCCGAACCGGGCGCCATTGGACATCAGTGAAAGGAATCCGGTGTCGATGGACACCGTACTCCGGATCTTTTGCGCGGTTGCCCGGGCCAAAAGTTCCTGCAACTCCAAGGCGTCCACTCTGTTGGTCCCGTAGACCGGTTTGCCGGCCAGGGACTCGTGAACCATATCAGCGATATCGACAAGGTCTTGGTTGCCCAGTTGGAACCGGCTCAAGATACGCATGGCGATATCCTGGGCCTGCTCGCCGGTCAGCAGGTTCTTTACCGTGGGGTCGTCGCTGTCGAAGGACCAACTCTCGGCGTCGGTAACCTCTTGGAAGAGCCGGCCACCGGAACTGGATAGGCGCCTGAGATCAACGATCAAGTCCGTCCAACTGGCGGAATATTCGTTCAATTCTTCCAGGAGTCCATTGATGACCTCTCCGACGTGATTGAGGCATACCGTTTCCAGGTATTCGTCGGTTTCACCCTTCCATTTATTCAGCCGCTTTTTGCGGTCGTTCGGAGAGACGTCTAGGTTGCTGTGATTGGGCTCGGAGACCATGGGCAAGTCCCGTCTGATGGCGCGGTCGGCCAGGGCGGTCCACCGTCGTACCGGCGGTTCCTCTTCAGGGGCAACGACCAACCTCTGGACAAACAGGCTTTCCAGCTTGGAGCTCATGCTGATCAGCATCTCATCGCGCTTAACGTCGGCGAAGGTATTGGCACGGGCCAATTCGGTCCGCAACTCGGCGTTGGCTTCCAGCACCATTCGGTCACTGATATTTCCGTCGGGACGCAGCCGTTCGAACAAAGAGCTGATCGACCGCTCAACCTCACTAAGTGCCCCGTGAACAGCCCCATGGATCTGGGCGAAGGCGTCTCTGGAACCGGTGCGGCCGGCTCCCAGAAAATCCAACGGGTCCACGGCCGCTGGGACCCGGTTGGTCATCTCGCTGAATGACAGCCGCTTTCTTTTAAAACTAAACCTGGCCATTCCTCTCCTCCCTACAGCTGTGTCCGCCATTGGTTTTGCAGGTACTGTTTGGCCGTCTGCACGAAGAACCCTTCCAACAAACCGACCTCACGGGAACTGATCGAGCCGAACCGTGCGTCGACGTTGTTGTTGGCCTCACGCATGGTTTCGTGGTAGCGGGCCCACCAGTCTTGACCGGTGCCCCAGGCGTCAGCCACCAATCCCTCAAGTATCCGCGCGACGTGGACCCGTTGGACCGGTAAAGAATCCTTGGGTGACCGGTGGAGCAACGCCACATCGAAGTGGGGTCCAGGTGCGGTGATAATCTTATCCGGATAGACGGTGACTTGGTAACTATCTTTGCCGGTGTACTGGCCCTTGCCGACGTCGACGCCGGTGGCGGCCCGGAGGAACTGCAGTGTGGTGTAGGCGTTCCTAAGCTGCAGCGGGTAGGTGGTCTCTGGGTCCCGGGACATGCCGCGCTGCGGCAGGACCAGGTGGAGCACCACGCTGAAGTTGTAGGAAGTGCCGCGGGATTCAGCCAGCGCCGCGAGCAGCACGGGCAGAGCGCCCACGGTCCCGCCGCCCAAGAAGGCGATCACGTGAATCCTGAGATAGGTCACGCCCTCGTAGTAGGGGCAGACCTGCTCGATGGTGGCGTCGATGTGGCCCCGCAGGTTGCCGTAATTGAACCTCGCGGCTACCCCGGCGTTGGCCAAGGTTCCCAGGGCGCCCTCCCGGGACAGGCTGAGGTTCTTTAGCTCAGGCACGCACTCCGTGATCCAAGGACGCATGTCGCGCAGATTGGAGAAATGGGGCAATGTCAGCGGGATAAACCGGGATGACCGGGAAATCTCGCCTCTGGTCGCCTCACGGGTGTCCATATAGAGGAAACCAAGGCTCTTTCGGTCGGAGAAGCTCCATGATGAGGACACTTCATCCAACCTTCTAACGATCTGGCAACTGGTGGACCCCAAACCGATCACGACCGAAGGCGACGCGATCCGGTTTGCTATCTTACCGGTTCCCTGGCGCGGCGACTCCGCGTCCCTAAAAGTTTGTGAAACCATTAAGCCTCCTGCTCCCGGCACACCCCAATGCACCTATAGTATGTGTATTGGACATCAGTGTACCCATTGTAAGGGCATCGCCGTACAGTATCATAATTTATAATGTCCGCCGCCTTGATGTCAAATTCAGCCAGGGTATCCCACTAGTTTCGTATACATAACCTAGAATGCTAGCTGATTACATAACCAGTTAGGCTTAAATGAAACGAAAAGGGTCCATCTTGACCGTTGAACCTGCCGACAGGCCCTTAGGCTCGGTTGGGCAACATCCCCAATATTGAAATTCCAGGATACCCACATCCCTAGGATACAGCGGATCGGCCCGGCATCAAACGCTAAATCTTCCCATATTTAGGGAAAAATAGCGCCCAAGAACAGCAAAGTGAGGATACCGTTTGTCCGGGTGATGTCCGAGGCGGAAAATTAAGTCATCCCGAAGTTTGACTGGCGAGAATATTCGGCGCCGCCCACCCCGTTATTCAGGCGAAAGCCGGAATCCAAGAACCGTCGCTTATGACAAATTATTCACCTACGCCGCCCCGCCGCCACTCCCCTGATTAAAGATAGACCATCCATTCCAGCAGGTTATGGTCGGGGTCCCGGGCATACATGCTGACAGCGGGCAGCGACCCCCTGGCGCGGGCGCCCTTCCGAGGTCCGGGCCCGCGTATGATCTCGACCCCGGCATCAGCCAGCATCTGCTGACACTCTTCGGCCGTCCCGTCCCAGACGAAGCAGATGTCGGCTGAACCGGGCACGGCGGTATCGCCCCGCAGGCTGGCGGTGAAACCCTCTGGGTGCACGTTTATCTTCGATTCTCCGGCCTGGATCGAGAAGATGTTGGCCTTGCCGGCCCTCCAATCATCCTCGTCATTGATCTCGAATCCCAGCTTCTTGTAGAACGCGATGAGCTTTTCCGCGTTGGCGGTGGGCATTGCCAGGTGGTCGATGCCAACGGTCCCCATGTGGAGCCTCCCTCTGGTCAACAATCAACTCGATAATCAGTGGGAGAACCGGCCTGCCTGGACCGGATTCATCCCGGATCTCCAAGTATTATATTCATCTCCGGCCGCTGGGGCCACCGGCAAGGATTTCAGGCATGCCGGAACGCCCCTTGCATTAAACTTTGTGGTACTTTATGGGCGCTCTAGGGTTGGACGCACGTTCGATTCGAAAAAATTCTTATGGGGCTATCATCGGGGAGAGACCATGTTCGACCTTCTGCTCAGAAACGGCCGAATCGTAGACGGCACCGGCCAGACCTGGTTCCGGGCCAGCCTGGGGGTCACCGGGGACACCGTCACGGTGATCAAGGGAGACACCTCCCAGGTCCAGGCCGGGCGAATCATCGATGTTGAAGGCTCGGTGGTCTGTCCCGGGTTCATCGACATGCACTCCCACTCGGAGCTCAAACTTATGACCGAGCCCGAGCACCAAGCCAAGGTGAGGCAGGGCGTGACCACCGAGGCCATCGGCATGGACGGGCTGTCCTACGCACCCATCTCCCCACCCAAACTGGAGCAACTGCTCATATTTCTGGCCGCAATCAACGGGACGCCGCCACCGGACGCGCGCTGGAGTTCGGTCAAGGAGTTCCTGGACCTTCTGGACGGACGCGCCGCCTGCAACGTGGCATTCATGGTGCCCCACGCCGCCATCCGTATCGAGGCCATGGGCTGGGAGGACCGGGCGCCCACACCGCCGGAACTGGCCCGCATGCAAGAATTGGCCCGCCAGGGGATGGAGGACGGGGCCTTCGGGTTCGCCACCGGTCTGACCTATCCCCCAGGCGCCTACAGCGAAACCGGCGAGTTGGTGGCGATCTGCGAAGCGATATCGGACCTGGGCGGGTTCTACATGACCCACGCCCGCTATACCAAGGGCGACCAATTGCTGGACCCGTTCCGCGAGGCTATCGAGATCGGCCAACGTAGCGGCGTGCCGGTACACATTTCCCATTTTCACAGCCCGGTGGACGGCATGGGCCAGCGGATGATAGACCTCGTTGACGAGGGGCGGAACGCCGGGGTTGACGTGACCTTCGACCAATATCCCTACGCCGCCGCCAGCACGGTCCTTCATTCCCTGCTCCCCTACTGGGTGCATGCCGGAGGGCCGGCGGTTTTGTTGGAGCGGATCAAAGACCCGGCGGTCCGTGAACAGATTGCCGATTCGGTGAAACCCATGTGGGGCTCGACCCTGGATGACTACGTCTACAGCCACATCGGCTCTGGTAAGAACAAGGAATGGGAGGGCCGGTCAATGACTGACCTGGCCGATTTCCAGAGCAAGAAGATGGTGGACAGCATCTGCGACTTACTGATCGAGGAGAACCTGGAAGTGGCCTTCGTGGCCCGGACCGGAAACCCGGAAAACATCCGGACCATCGTCCGCCATCCGGCCCACATGGTCGGCTCAGACGGGGTTTTGACCGGTGAGATGCCCAACCCCCGGACCTTCGGCACCTTTCCTTATGTATTGGGCCAGTTCTCCCGGGAGGAGGGGTTATTCCGGATGGAGGAGGCGGTCCGCAAGATGACCGCGTTGCCGGCCCAGCGGTTGGGGCTCCAGGACCGGGGCATCCTGCGCGACGGCATGAAGGCCGACGTAGTCGTCTTCAATCCGGACACCGTTGCGGCCAAGGCCACCTTTGAAGACCCGAAACAATACCCGGTGGGCATCGACTACGTCATTGTTAATGGCAAGTTGGTCATCGATAATGGTACCCATACCGGAGCGCTGCCCGGCCGGGCGCTGAAATCGCAGTGAAGCTGTCAGCTAACAGCCGCCGGCTCTTGGCTAATGAAAAGCCCAGGCTTGTTGCCCCATCGCCCCATGAGGCATAATCCATAATCGATTCTAGTTCCCGAAAATAGCTGACTGCTGACCGCTGAAGGCTGACAGCTAGAGGACACACCGATGGACTTCGAACCCCGCTATACCCCAGAGCAAGAAGAATTCCGCCAGGAGGTCAAGGCCTGGATGAAGGACAACGTCCCCAGCGGCATCGTCCATCCGGCCGACCCCATAGACTTGACCGAGGAACAGTACCAGATGCGGCGTGATTTTGGCCGCAGGCTTGGCGCCAAAGGCTGGCTCTGGGCCACCGCTTCGACCGAATACGGCGGTGGCGGCCTGGATGTGGACCACGCGATCGTATTGGAGGAGGAGGCCGAAGCCGCCGGCCTGACCATTCCTCCTTATTATGACTCCGGCGGAAGACTTGGCGGGGCGTCCATCGTGGTCTGGGGAACCGACGAGCAGAAAAAGTTCTTCTTGCCTCCCATATTCACCGGAGAGGTCCGCACCTGGCAGTTGCTATCCGAGCCGGAGGCCGGTTCCGACTTGGCCAACGTCAAGAGCACGGCGGTCAAGGACGGGGACGATTACATCATCAACGGCCAGAAGGTCTTCGTGGGCAGCTCGCTGGGCTGCGACTACATGTGGACCCTGACCGTGACCGACACCGAGGCCAAGCGTCACGAAAACCTGGGTTGGTTCATGATCCCTTCGGACCTGCCCGGGATCACGGTCCAGCCCATGGACCTGCTGATCTCCGGCGGCGAGTCTGGCGCGGGGTCGGGCGTCAAAAACACCGTGTTCTTCGATAACGTCCGGGTGCCGGCTTTCAACCTCATCGGCGGGCATAATGAGGGTTGGAAGGTTGCCACCACCCATCTGGAATTGGAGCACGGCACCGGAGGGAGGATCACCCGGAACGTAGTGGTGGACCGGCTCTTCGATTACTGCCGCACCAACAACCGCCGGGGCGAGCCCATCACCAAAGACCCGGACGCCCGCGAAAAGCTGATCGACGTCTACATCGAACAGGAGATCGTGCGCCTGTTGCAGCTCCGGAATTATTGGATGCGCCACAGCGGCGTAACCACCACCTACGAGGGCCCTCAGGCATCGTACCTGCGCAAAACCCTGGGGCTGAAGATGTCCCGGCACATCTTGGACATCCTGGGACCGGCCGCTCTGACCTTCGACCCCGAACTTGGGGCGTCCGAAGGCCACATGGAAGCCCACAGCCGGGCCGGCATCATCGCCATCCATCCCGGCGGCACCACCGACATCCAGAAGGTGATCATGGCCCGCCGCATCGGCATCGGCCGCGAAGTAAGAGAGAAGGCCGGCGCATTAGCCTAACCCCGCACCGGACTAAGAAAAGCTGATAGCTGTAAGCTGACAGCTATTTCCCAGAGGAAAATCATGGACCTGTCCCTAACCCCCGAACAAGAGATGCTGAAAACCGCGGTGCGCCGCTTCGTGCAGCAGGAGTACCCCAAAGAGACCCTGTTGCAGATCGCCTCGCCCACCGAGCCCACGCCTGATGCGCCGTGGCAGCAGCTAACCCAGACCGGTTGGCTGGGCATCTTGATCCCCACCGAGTATGGCGGCGAGGGCGGGTCATTCACCGACGCGGGAGTGCTCTTCGAGGAGCTGGGCCGCGGCCCGGTTCCCGGCCCTCACATCAGCTCCGCGGTATTGGCGGCGCTGACCCTGCTGGAAGGCGGGACCGAAGAGCAAAAAAAGGACTGGCTGCCCCGCATGGCTACCGGCGAAGTCAGGATGGTGGCCGCCATCACCGAGGCCGACTACGGCTGGCTGGAGAGTGACGTCCGTCTGACGGCCAAGCGGAACGGCGACGGATACAGGCTCAACGGCAAGAAAGCCTACGTGTACGACGGCGAATCGGCCACTCACCTGCTCTGCGCCGCCCGGTCGGAAGAGAGCAACGATGTCGGGCTGGTCATCGTCCCGGCCGGCAGCCCAGGGATCGGCACCCGCCACCTGCCGGGGTTCGCCTGGAACCTGTCGGAGATCGCCTTCGAGGATGTACCGGCGGACTCGGCCCAGGTTTTGGGCGGGGCATTCGCTGGGGGCTGGGAAGCCCTCGAACGCGCGGAGGCGAAGACCATTCCCGTACTGTGCGCCTTCCAGGTGGGAGGAAGCCAGGCCATCTACGAGTTGTCGGTGGACTACAGCCGTACCCGCCACCAGTTCGGCACGCCCATCGGCCGGTTCCAGCGGGTGCAGGACCAGGTTATCAACCTGTTGAACGCCCTGGACGCCGCACGCTGGACCGCCTACGAGGCGCTATGGAAGTTGGACATCGGCCGGGATGCGGCCGAGAGCGTACACCTGGCCAAGGTGGTGGGCAGCGAGGGCTACTACGAAGCCTGCAACTACGCCCATGAGGTCCATGCCGGGGTTGGGAGCATGACTGAGTACGGACTGACCCTGCACACCACCGCGTCCCGCACCCTCTACCACTACCTGGGCGACCCCAAGTTCCACCGCCGCCGCCTGGCCGACGCCCTAGGGCTTTAATGGAGGAGATACGCTTTTCTTTTCTCTCCTGCCGATTCCCGTCGGTTCGTTGTGGGCCCACTGATCCGTTTACGGTAGGCCCGCTGATCCGCTCATGGTGAGCTCCGGCCATTGGTCGAGAGTCTCCCCGATATATCGGGGGACTTGTCGAACCACCGCTGAAGTCAAGTCTTCCTCCACTAGGAACATGACTTATGCGCATCCTTCGACAGGCTCAGGACGAGCGGTTATTGTCCTTGCTCAAAAATTTGCGGTCCGGTCGCGGTGAGCCCTTCCATCCGTTCGTGGTGAGCTCCGACCGAGGTCGAGAGTCTCGATGGAATCGGACCCGTCGAACCACCCTAAGCCACAGGCGCACCCTGGGCCTGCCCTTGCCGCAGGTCCATGCGGACTACGGCCAGTTCCTCCCAGGTGTAGTCGTCACCCAGCATGTCCCGAACGGGCGTTAGACGGGATTCACCCATCTCTTTGAAGGCCGATTCGATTTTGCAGCGTTTGTCTTCAGGCGGCATCAAGTGTCCCAGGTCTATCCGGCCGCCTTCCTGAACGAACCGCTCCAGATGACTGCGGATGGTCGTTTCGCTGATGCCCCGTTCTTCGGCCACCTCTTCAAAGGACAGACCCTGGGCCACGAAACTGACGGTCTCGCGGATGCTCAAGCTGATGCCCCTGACCCGCTTCTTAGGGGCGTCTACCGGCAGCCGTTGGATGCTGCCGGACTGCCCGTTGGCCTGCATATATTCGGTGATCACCTTCAAGAACGGCCCGCTGAAATCCCTGAGTTTGGCGTCTCCCACTCCGGATATCTTGGAGAATTCAGCCTCGTTCTGAGGCGTGTGGAAGGCCATCTGCTGCAGGGCCTTGTTCCCGAAGATCTGGTACGCGGGCACCTCCCGGTCGGTGGCGATCTCCAGCCGCAGCGCCGCCAATTCGTCAAATAACTTGGTGTCGTAGGCCGTCTCCCGGCCGGAGGGACCAGGACTCGTCTGACGGGTTATGGGGGCGTGTTTGGGCCGGGTGAGGGTCAATTGTTCCCGGTCATTCAAGAACTTGCGTCCCTGCGGGGAAACCGACAGGGTCGGATAACCGCCGCCCTGTTGGGCCAGCAGTCCGTTGGTGACCAGGGAGCGCACCATCTCCTTCAATTCGTCCGTATCGATGTCCCTGGCGATACCGAACACGGGCAGTTCATCATGACCGCGGGTGCGGACCGCCTTGTTCGCCGCTCCCCTGAGAACGTCCACCAGGTAATTCACGCCGAACCGCTCGCCGGTGCGGATCGCGGTGGACAGGACCTTCTGGGCGATCTCGGTGGCGTCGAATTCCTCCCTGGGCAGCAGACAGATGTCGCACCCGCCGCAGTCCGTCTTGGGCCAGGACTCGCCCAGGTACTCCATCAGGTAGGCGCGCCGGCAGGTCTGCAGGTCGCACAGCGCCAGGATCTGGTCCAGCTTCGTGTGGGCCTTGTCCCGTTCATCGTCGTCTTCGATCTGGCTGATGAAGTATTCCTGTTTGGAGCGGTCGCCGTAGGAATAGAACAGCACGCAATCGCTGGGCAGCCCGTCCCTCCCGGCGCGTCCCGTTTCCTGGTAATAGCCCTCCACGCTCTTGGGCAGGTCGTAGTGCACCACCAGGCGCACGTCGGGTTTGTCGATGCCCATGCCGAAGGCGATGGTGGCCACCACGATCTGCACCTGGTCCCGGATGAACTTCTCCTGGGTCTCCCGGCGCACGTCCCGCTCCAGCCCCGCGTGGTAGGGCAGGGCGCTGAAGCCCCGCTCCGATAATTCCAACGCCGTTTCCTCGGCGGCCTTGCGCGAGAATCGGTAGATGATGGCCGAACCGCCCTTATGTTTCTCCAAAAGATGCAGCAGGGCGCCCAAAGGATCGGTCTTGGGTTGGATGGTGTAGGTCAGGTTGGGCCGGTCGAAACTGGAGATGAAGATCTCAGGATCTTTGAGGTCCAGTTGGGTGAGGATGTCTTCCCGGACCGGCTTGGTGGCGGTGGCGGTCAAAGCGATGACCGGCACGCCGGGGAAGTCTCGCCGCAGAGTTTTCAGATTGCGGTAGTCGGGGCGGAAATCGTGTCCCCACTCGGAGATGCAGTGGGCCTCGTCGATGGCGATGAGGCTGACCTCCAGGGACTGCAGGAACCGCTGAAAGCCGGGTATCGCCAGCCGCTCCGGAGCAACGTAGAGGATCTTGAGTTTGCCCTGCCGGGCCTGGTCTTGGACCAGGGAGGCCTCGTAGGCGGTAAGGGTGCTGTTCAGCAGCCCGGCGGGGACGCCGTTGGCCCGCAGACCGTCCACCTGGTCCTTCATCAGGGCGATGAGGGGAGACACCACCAGGGTGAGGCCCTTGAAGTGCAGGGCCGGGAGTTGGTAGCAGAGCGACTTGCCGCCGCCGGTGGGCATCAACACCAAGGTGTCGCGCTTGGCGAGCACCTTGGCGATGATCTCTTCTTGGAGGGGCAGGAACCGGTCGAAACCGAAATATGCCTTCAGTTGGTCGAGCACGGCCCCATCCTAGCCAGGAGCATCCCAGGCTTCAAGGCTATCGTGTCAGTGTTTTGGCCGGTTGTTGGCGTTGATCCAGAGTTTGCATTAACAAAAAATGTACCCAGCGAAGTAGGCGGCGTAGAAATCCGCTCGTCCTGAGCTTGTCGAAGGACCCTGACTTATGCGCGTTGGTGGTTCGACAGGTCCGATTCCATCGTGACTCTCGACTGCGGTCGGAGCTCACCACGAACGGGGTTGGTGAGCGGCGATCACCTCTCAGGAACCGCTACCGCCCCTTCCACACCGGGGCGCGCTTCTCGGCGAAGGCCAGGACGCCTTCTTTAGCGTCCTCGGTCGCCAACACCTCGTCGCGTTTTTTCTGGGCGAAGGCCACCCGCTCTTCCAGGCCCATCTCCGAGCCCTTGATGGCGGCTTCTTTGATGGCGGCGATGGACAGGGGCGCGTTGGCGATTATCTTCCGGGCGATCTCCTCGGCCCTGGGCATGACCTCTTCCGGCTCGACCACGTAGTTGACCAGCATCAACTGCAATGCTTTTTCGGCGTTGACGAAATCGCCGGTGAACAAGAACTCGAAGGCGATGTTCCTGGGCACCACCTGGGACAGGAGCGCCGGGCCGCTGACCGAGGATATCCCCCGCTTGGCCTGGGGCCAGCCGAACTCGGCCTTGGAGGACGCGATACGGATGTCGCTGCCCAGGGCGATGCCGCAACCCTGGGCCAGGCAGATGCCGTTGATGGCGGCGATGATGGGCTTGAAGATGGTGGACTGCACCACGTACAGGTCGCCGGTGCTGTGTCCCTCATTGGCGCCGCCGGCGGCCATGGCGATCAGGTCGTGCCCCGTTGAGAAGGCCCGCCCGGCCCCGGTGACGATGGCGCAGCGGACCTCAGGGTTGTTCTTCACGTCCTGGAAGGCGTCCCAGAGCAGCTGACGCATGGGCGGGTCGATGGCGTTCAGCTTCTCGGGCCGGTTCATGGTGATGTAGGCGATGCCCTCTTTGATCTCGTAAAGGACTTCTTTCTCTGGCAATTCAGTGCCTCCAAAATTAGCTGTCAGCCATCAGCCCCGATTCAATCGGGGCGATCAGCCTTTGAAGTGGCCACTCTGGCCGCAGATATTGTATCGCCCTGGGCGAGTGTATTAAAGCGTGGGTTTGTCCGCGGGAGATCCTTCCCTGGCGGCCAGGGGCGCGGGCCGCTTGGCGCTGCTGACGATCAGGGCGGCCAACAGGTAGATGCCCAGGATCATCCACCATGACGACACGTAGCTTCCGGTGCTGTCGCGGAGGTAGCCCACCAGCGGCGCCCCGATGGCGTTGCTGATCAACAAGACCGGCAGCACGATGCCCCGGATGCTGCCCAGGAAGGTCCGCCCGAAATAATCCGCGAATATATACGAATGCAGGATCATGCCCGCTCCCACCGACAGGCCGAAGAGGATGCCGGAGCCGAAGAGGAAAAACTCGTTGCGCCCCACCAAGGCCAGTCCCATCGCCACGGCCAGCCCCACGAAAGACCCGGCGCCGATGATGCGGATGGGCACCCGGTCGGCCATCCACCCGGCGAATAGGGCCATGGTGGCCGCCCCGGCGGCGTCACCGGCGAAAGAGAAGGAAACGAGCTGGGCGTTGAAGCCATTCTCGATCCAGTAGGGTATCCGGTGGACGCTGGTCCCGCCCTGGGCCACTCCGGCCAGGGCGAAGGCAAGAAGCAACCGCCACATGGTGGCGGTCCGAAAGGCCTCCCGGACGGTCCAGGAGGTCTCTTCGGGCGCCGGTGAGGCGGCCGGTCCAATGGGCGCTCCCCGGCCTGGCGCGGGCGGCCCGCCGTCAAGCTCCAAGCCCATATCCTCGGGCTGCCGCCGCAGGAAGATGGCCGAGAGGGGGATGGATAGGGCCATGAACACCACGGCCATCACCACCCAGGTGGTCCGCCAGCCGATGTTGTCCAGCAGCAACTGGGTGATGGGCAGGAAGAAGACCCCTCCGGTGCCCAGACCGCTGGCGGCCAGGGCCAGGGCCATGCCTCTCTTGCGCTGGAACCACTTGGCCACGGGGACCGAAGTCATGATGTTTTGGGGCGCGGCCAGTCCGGTCATGCCCAGAACGCCAAATAATGCGATGACCTGCCAGGGCGAATCGACCCGGCTCATGACGAGCAGGGCCAGGCCGATCACGCCTGCGGAAACGGGAATCATAACCCGGGGGCCGTAGCGGTCTAAAAGACGCCCTACGACGTAGCTGGAGAGTCCGGCGGCCAGCCTGCGGGTGGTGACCGCCCAGCCGAACTGGCTACGGTTCATGCCCAGCGCGCCGCCCATGGGGAGCACGAACAGACCGAAACTGAGGTTTCCGGTGGCCATGGTAGAGAAATTGACCAGCCACAGGACCGCTACAATCACCCACCCATAGAAAACGCCTTTGGGGCGCGGAGAAACTCCGTCAGTGCGCGAGGGAACGCTGGTGGGTCTCAAACTAGATGATTCGGGAGCCGGTGGGCTTGGTCCCGATGATCCCCGTCTTTTCCAGTTGGCCGATCTCTTGCCCGGTCATTCCCAGCAACTCGCCGTAGACTTCTTCGTTGTGCTGCCCCAGGGTCGGGGACGGCCAACGGACCTGTCCGGGGGTGGCTGACATCTTCCAGGGTATCCCCGGATACTGCTTGGGACCTACCTGAGGGTGGTCCACGGTGACGAACGTCCCACGGTCTTTGTAGTGGGGGTCGGCCAACAGGTCGGGGCCGCGCAAGACCGGCCCGGAGGGAACGCCGGCGTCTTGCAGTTTTTGGGTTACTTCATATGCCTCTTGGCCTATGGTCCATTCCGAGATGATCCGGTCCAACTCGTCGTGGTTCTCGCGGCGTTGCCCGGCGGTGGCGAACCGTGGGTCGCTGGCCAGCCCGGCGGCGTCCATGGCCCGAGCGAGGCTTTGCCACTGTTTCTGGTTGGTGGCGGCGATGGTTACCCAGCGGTCGTCGCCGGCGCAGGGATAGCTGTTGGCCGGAGCGTACCACCTGGAGCGGTTGCCCTGGCGTTCCGGTTCCTGTCCGGTCATCTGGTAGGCCAGGACTTCGGGCCCCATCAGCGCGACCGCGGATTCCTGTTGCGAGACGTCGATGAACATGCCCTTGCCGGTCCGGCGCCGGTGGCGCAGAGCGGCCATCAGCACCCCGGCGGCGTGGGAGCCGGTGATGGGGTCGCCGTGGTTGATGCCCGACTTCATGGGCCCCTCGCCCCGGTACCCGGTCATGTGGGCCATGCCGGAGAGCTGTTCCTGGCCGATCCCGTAGCCCAGGTAGCCCTTCCAAGGGCCGGTGTTGCCGAAGGCCGGCATGGACACGTAGATCAGGTCGGGCCTGTGTTTTCGTAACTCCTCGTAGGTATAGCCCAGCCGTTCCAGACTTCCCTGCCGGAAGTTTTCGATGAGCACGTCGCTGATGGACACCAGCCGCTCGAAGACCTTTCTGCCCTTGTCCTCGGTCAGTTCCAACGTGATGCCGTACTTGGACATGTGGAGACAGTTGAACCAGCCGTTCCGGTTCCAGGGCTCCTCTCCAGGTTCGCCGTCTGGATAGGCGGCGATGCCCCGGGCCGGGCTCACCGGGCCGCGGTGGGAGTCGTAGACGCTCAGCGACTCCATCTTGATGATCTCGGCGCCCATGTCGGCGAACAGCTTGGTGCAATACGGCCCCGCCCAGATCCTGGAGAGGTCCAGCACCCGGTAGTTCTTGAGGGGCATCTTTTCCGGCGGCTTCCGCATGCGGCTACACCGCGCCGTTCTGGGCCAGCACGCCCTGGGCCACCAGGTCCGAGACCTGGGCTTCCGAATAGCCCAGCCAGGAAGTTAGCGCCAAGGAGGTGTGCTCGCCCAGAAGGGGGGCGCGCCGGAAGACCCAGGCATCGACACTATCCTCGGGCATGATCGGCGCTCCGGGGTAGGTCAGCTTTCCGGCCACCGGATGGTCCAATTCGACGAAATAGCCCCGGTCCAAGAGCTGCTCCATCTCCAGGATGTCTTCCATGGTGGCGACGAAGCTGAAGCCCAGTCCGCTCTCCTGGCCGGCCTTGAAGATGTCCACCTTCTTGTTGTCGATCAGGAAGGGCAGCATGTAGGCGTCCACCTCGTCGGCATATTCCAGGCGTCCGGCGCGGGAGGTGAACCGGGGGTCCGATAATTCTTCCCGGCCCATGATCCTGGCCACCTCGGGCCACCGGGTGTCGGGACCGGCGATGATGCCCACGTGGCCGTCTTGGCAGGGGTAGATGCCCCAGGCGGCCCGGCCGTAGCCCCGGTTGCCAACCCGGTTGTACTCCTGGCCCGAGTAGCTGTACTGCATCAGCGCGTTTTCCAGGATGTTGGTGGCATATTCGGCGATGGATACGTCGATCTGCTGGCCCTCGCCCGTCTCTTCGGCGTACATCAGGGCGGCCATGGTGGCGGCGAAGGCGTTCTGTCCCGCGCCCAATTGGGCCAGGGGCATGCCCTCTTTCAGGGGTTCCTGGTCCGGCTCTCCGGTGATGTTCATCAACCCGCCAATGGCGTAGAGGTTTAGCTCCGCCGCCTTCCAGTCCCGGTAGGGGCCGGTCTGGCCGAAGTTGGAGATGGACGTCACCACCAGGGCCGGGTTGGCTTTCCGCAACTCCGTATACGACAGCCCCAGACGGTCCATGCCGCCGGGCGCGAAATTCTCAACCAGGATGTCAGCCTTGGCCGCCAATTCCAAGACCACCCGCCGCCCCTCAGCCGACTTCAAATCCAAAGCCAAACTCTGCTTGGCCGTATTCAGATAAAGAAACCAAGCCCCGTCTTCCGGAGCCATCCCCTCCTTTTCCAAAGAGGGGTCAGGGGGGATTTCCGGCCCACCCGAAGCAAACGGTCCCAGCCAACGGGCCCCGTCCCCTCTGCCCAGACGCTCGATCTTGACCACGTCCGCGCCCAGGCCGGACAGTAGTTTGGTGCAGTACGGCCCGGCGATATAGTGGCTCAGGTCCAAGACCTTGACCCCTTCCAACAGTCCTGGCATCGATAAATCTCCAAAAAAGTGGCTGCCCTGGCAGCCGCTGAAATTGTTGCACCGGCAGTTGGGAAATGCAACCGCGCCTGTGCCCTGACTCCTATTATGGTATTCTTCTGCCCAATATCTCGCGTGCTTGACGCGGCACGTCCTGGCCTCTGGAGGCAACCTATATGGAACGACCCATCTTCCAGCCGGTGGGCACCCCGGTCGAAGAACTGGACACCCCGGCGTTGGTGGTCGACCTGGACGTCATGGACCGTAATATCCAGACCTTCCAGGGCTATTTCGCGGACAAGGCGGCCAAAGCCAGGCCCGTGGTCACCAGCCACCTCTGCCCTCAGATCGCCCACCGGCAACTGGCCGCCGGCGGCACCGTGGGCGGCATCGCCGTGACCACCCTGGGCGAGGCCGAGGTGTTCGCCAACTCGGGGTTCACCGACATACTTCTGGCCAACCAGGTGGTGACCGTCTCCAAGATCCGGCGGCTATGCGCTCTGGCGGGCCAGACCAGCATCGGGATCGCGGTGGACAACCCGGATAACGCCAAGCAACTCTCATTAGGCGCCGTGGCGGCCGGTGTGGAGTTGCGGGTGCTGGTCGAGATCGACGCCGGCATGGGCCGTTGCGGCATATCGCCCGGCATCCATGCCGTGGCCCTAGCCCAGAGCATCAGCGGGCTGCCGGGACTCAAGTTTGAGGGCGTCATGGGCTCGGTGCCCGGACCCAATGGTGGTGAAGACCCGTCGCAGCATACAGCCAAGACCAAGGCGAACCTCCAGATAATCCTGGACAACAAAGAGGCCATTGAACAGGGCGGCGTGCCCGTGGCGGTGGTCAGTGTCGGCGGCACCCACTGCTACGCCCAAGCGATACAGATGCCGGGAGTGACCGAGGTCCGGGCGGGGCGCTATCCGCTGATGGACCACCGGCTGAAGTCTTTCTTGCCCGAACTTAACCCGGCGGCCAAGATTTTGGCGTCGGTGATTGCTCACCCCATCGACGGTTTGGCGGTCTTGGACGCGGGACACAAGGCGACGGCCCCCGACCAGGGCAGACCCGTTCTGGAAGGGATCGAAGGCGGGAACGCCACCCGGTTCAGCGCTGAGCACGGCATAGTGGAACTGGAGGGCGACGCCCAGCGCAAGCTGAACCCTGGCGACAAGGCCTGGCTGGTGCCCTACGAACTGGGCGCCTGCGTGAACCAATACGACTACATCCGCGCGGTCAAGAACGGCAAACTAGAGGGCTTCTGGCCCATCTCAGCACGAGGGAGATTGGCGTAGAAATCCCCCCAACCCCCCTTTATCCCGATTCAAATCGGGAGGGGGCTTCCTAGTTTCCCCCTTTCGTAAAGGGGGACTAAGGGGGATTTCCGCTACCACTCGGAAACGGAGTTTTTTTATGGAAGAGATTTACCGGCCCACGCCGGGGACGCCCATGGAAGACCTGGACACCCCTTGCCTGGTCATCGACATGGACGACCTGGACCACAACATGGATGTCATCGCCGATACCTATGAGGGGCGGAGCGCCAAGCTCCGGGGCCACGCCAAGAACCACAAGACCCCGGCCATCGCCCACCGGCAGATACGCCGGGGCGGCACTGTGGGCGGGGTCTGCGCCGCCAAGGTCTCGGAGGCCGAGGTCATGGTCCACGGCGGCATCCCCAGCGTGTTCATCACCTCGGAGATCGTGGCGTCCATGAAGATCGACCGGCTCTGCTCACTGGCCGGCCAGGCCGAGATGCTGGTGGCCTGCGACCAAGCGGCCAACGCCAGGGACCTATCGAAGGCGGCCAGCGCACGGGGGGTGGAACTGGGCGTGGTCATCGAGTTGGAGACGGGCCTGCGCCGCTGTGGGGTGCGGGAGATCGATGCCGGAGTGGCCCTGG